>NZ_MJYC01000087.1:8558-152680 GCF_001763115.1 Campylobacter sp. BCW_4323
TGTATAACTAGGATGAGTGATCATTTGAGGAAGATTATAAACAAATTGTTCTATGCCTTGAAGGGCATCGAGTGGATCATTGCCATTTCTTAAAATGATATTTTTAAAAGTTTCTGCTAGTTTATGATTGATTTTTAAAACATCTTCATGAAATCTTTCATAATAATTACTCATCAGTTCTAAAAAATAAATTCTAGAAAATTGAAAGAAAGGTTTGCTAGAACAAAAATCAGAAAAAAATTCTATATCTAAAGAACTAGTTTCTAAAATCATCAATCTTGAATTTTGTAATTCATTTGAAAAATCTAAGATATGAAACATCATCCAAATGATCTCTATATCTTTTTCAAAAACAACAATATGCTGATGATTTTTATTTTGTAATAAAGCTTTAAATAAAATTCCATTTCCAAAACCATAAAAATATAATACAGGATAAAGTAGATATTTATCATTATAAGTGTTTAGCATAGTGTTTAATTCATCAATAACATTTTCATAAAGAAAAGTATTATCACTTGTATCTTTTAGATTGATATCTAGATTATCTTTACCTAAGATAAGTTCAAATTTACTAGATTTGATTTCTTTTAAACTTTCTTTTAAAAGAATATTACCTAAAGCTTCAATGTTTTTATTAAAGAGTTCTTTTTGGGTAGGGGTGAAAGTCATCATAAACCCCATCCATCATCTACTACTAAGGTTTGTCCTGTGATAAATTTACTCTCATCACTAAGCAAAAATACCAAAGTTCCGCATACATCATCTGCATCTAGCATACCCTTACTCGCACAACAATTTCTATAAGCTTTTAAAAAAAGTTCGTTTTGATTGTCTAAAATTCCCCCGCTTGCTAGGGTATTAACACGTATGTTTTGATTAAAAAGCTCTTTAGCTAGCCAAGCGCCCATGTGATTAATCCCTGCTTTTATCACGCTATATTCTAAAGAGCTTTGCATAGAAGTGCCTTTATAGTTTTCAAATTTTGGCGCATAAACTCCCATGATGGAGCTAAGATTGATGATATTGCCATGACCTTGTTTTTTAAAAAATTTCACAAATTCTTGAGCTGCCAGCATAAAACCTGCTAAATGTAAATTTAAACTTTCACAAATTTGTTCGTATTTGAGTTCATAATAAGGCGTTTTACCCCAATCTTTACCAAAAGGATAGCTTGAATTGACAAAAGCATCGATTTTACCGTATCTTTCATGGCTTTTTTGAAGGGCGGTTTGTAAGCTTTCTTGTTTGGTGATGTCAAGTTCTAAGCTTAAAAGTTTTGTTTTAAAATTTGTTTCTAAATTTTCTTGCAGTTCTTTTAAGCGTTCTTTGTTGATATCTGCGAGTATAGGGATACCTTTGCTAAGAAGTATTTTTTGACAAAGCGCTTTACCTATGCGTCCACAAGCTCCTGCTACAAAGATGATCTTATTTTCAAGCATTAAAAATCCTTTGGCGATAAATTTTTTAAAGAGATCAAAAACTCTACGATTTTAAAATCAAGTTCACTATCTACATCAAAAGCCGTGCTTTCATCCATCACAAAAAGCCCTGTTTTTTCTCCAAAAACACTATCATTTTCTAAAAGATAATCCCTTTTGAAGATATAAATACTAGCGTTCATATCGTAGCATTTTGGGGCACTTTGGCGGGTAGTAAAATTTCCTTCTTTGGATTTTACTACCTTGTTATTTTGTATTTCTATGAGATTAAAATAAGGATTGCGTCTAGCTGGAACTGCGGTAATGAGATTGGAATTATCATTTTTAACAAAACTTTCATAAGCTTTTTTTATATCAAGGCTTGAGCGTAGTGGAGCTGAAGCATCTAAGTCTATGAGAGTTTCAAAACGCGTTTTAAAGTGCTCTTCACTTCTTAGCAAGGCATCACGCATAACAGGAAGTTTTGCGGCCTGATCATTGGCAAGATGAGCTTCTCTTTTAAAAAAAACTTCAGCACCGTATTTTTGAGCTACACTTGCGATTTCATCACTATCAGTACTTATGACTATGTGTTTAAAAAGTTTTGAATTTTGAGCTTGTATGATGCTATAAGCTATCATTTCAATTTCGTTAATCTTTCTAATATTTTTGTTTTTAACGCCTTTACTTCCACCTCTAGCACAAATGGTGCATAAAATTTCAGCCATTTTTTTTCCTTACTTCATCGCAAAGTTCAAGTACTTTTAAAGCTTGCTTAAGATCGCAAAGTTCTTTGTCTTTTTCAAAGATTGCTTGATGTAAATTTTGAAGAGTTTTTATCGTATCGTTTTCAAAATTTAAGATTTTTTGACTTTGATCTTTGTGATAAATTTCGATTTTATTGTTTATTAAATCGGCTTTAAAGCTTTTTTCTAAAGTATGAATGGTAATTTCTCTTTTGTTAAATTTAGAAAAATAGCCTAATTCTATATGAATTTTAGCTTCTTGTGAATTTTTTAAAACCAAAAAGGCAAAATCATCGCTTGTTATGTCAAGCTCTGAAATTTTAGCATTTTGGGAGTACTCAAGCTCTAAGTTTCCAAAAAGAAAAAAGGCTAGATCGATTTCATGAGAAAGATCGAGTAAAACCCCACCACCTAGCTCTTTTTTAGCGCTGTAATTTTGCCTGTAGTCTAAAGCCCTCCAATGGGGCAAATAAGAATTACAAACCAAACTAGCAAAATAATTTTTTTCCTCTTTTAAAAGCTTTTTTAAAGCCACAATCACAGGATGAAAACGTAGTAAATACGCCACATAAATGTGATTTTTTGAGCTTGTGAAATTTTGCACCTTTTCAAATAAAGGTTTTTCTACGAGTATGATTTTATCTTTTACAAGCTCATTTAAAGTTTTTAAGGTGTTAAAATGCTCTGTAGTGATATTTGCGATGATAAAAAGATCAAATTCGTTTAAATCACATTCTTTTAAAGAGCGATAAATTGGAGTTTTTTCAAACTCTTCTTTTTTAGCACTTAAAGAAAGCAAACTTACTTTATACTTTAAATTTTTTAAGGCTAAAAAATGCTTTTTTCCTATGCTTCCAAGGCCTATGATTAAGATTTTCATTTAAAATCCTCATTGGCTTTTAAAAACTCATCTGGCCTTCCAATGTCAATCCAATAATCATTGATGATATAGGTATTTACCTTGCCTTTTTGTAGAGCGAGTTTGATGAGTTCGGGCATGTCTAGGTATTCGTTTTTAGTAATTAAATTTAAAATTTCATTTTCAAGTACATAAATTCCTGCACTTACTAGAAATTTTTGAGTAGGTTTTTCTTCTATATTTTCTATAAAACCTTGCTTTTGAGTGATCACTCCATAAGGAATTTGTTGCTCAAACTCACGCACGCAAACGCTCATTAAAGCTTTTGATTTTTTATGCGCTTTTAAAAGATCATTAAAATCAAGCTCGGTTAAAATGTCTGCATTCATAACAATAAAGCTTTCTTTAAATTCTTGTTTTATAAGGCTTAAAGCTCCTGCTGTGCCTAGTTTTTTACGCTCTTTAATATAAGAAATTTTAACCCCAAATTTTTGTCCTTTTTGAAAATAATTTTCTATGATTTGTTTTTTATAATTCACACAAAAGATAAAATTTTCAAAATTTTGATTTTTAAATCTTTGGACTATGCTTTCTAAAATGGGTTTTTTGCCTACTTTTAACATAGGTTTTGGAGTATCTTTAGTCAGCTCTTTTAAGCGAGATCCTAAGCCTCCAGCCATGATGATAATGAAGTTTGGATTGGATTTTAAAAGTGATGAGATAGATTTTATAGAAAGGATTTGCTCTTTTTCATCTAAAACAGGAAAGTCATAAATATCGGTTTTAGCAGAAATTTTTAAAAGCTGTTCTTTGCTTGTGTTTTCTTTTATGGTGATGGGATTTTTAGTGTAAATATCCTTGATACTATCTTTTAAAGTTTTGCCACCAATTAAAGCTTTTCTGATGTTTGAATCACTAATGACTCCTAAAAATTTATCCTTTTTATCAACTATAATGCCTAGTCTAACACGTTCTTGCCCGACTATTTTTAAAGCTTCTTCTATGCTTGAATCAGGGGTGAGTTTGAGTTTGTTTATATTCATACTAAGCCTTATAAATCGATGAAATTTTTATGTAAAATTGTATCTAAATTTACATTTTTTAGGTAAGTTTTTATGATTTTATTGGGATTTTTATTATTATCATAAGGGTTTTTGAAATTTTTTAATTTTTGCTTAAATTCTTTGCTTTCTAATTTTTCAAAAGCTTGATCAAGAGCATTAATTTCACAATCAATGATATTTTGAGTTCTTAAACGCCCTTTTTGTCTATCGCCTATATTAATGCAAGGAGTTTTAAAAAAAGGGCTTTCGCTAATACCACTTGAAGAATTGCCTATCATGGCCTTGGCTATTTTCATAAGACTTAGGTATTTTTGTGAGCCAAGATTGTCAAAAATTTTAGCCTTGTGTGAGTTTTTTTGGCAGTAATTTTGCAAAATTTCATTGATTAAAAGTCCATTTTCATCGGCATTTGCTTTGGTAAAAATCAAACTTGCGTTTTTAAGGGTATCAAGTTTTTTAAGCAAGGTTTTAATCTCTTTTTGAGTGTTTTTTACATTTAAGGTTAAAGGATGATAAGTGATTAAGTAAAGTTCTTTATCTAATTTCATTTCTAAGGCTTTTTCTAAGTCTTTTTTGTTTAAAAAACTCATATTTTTTATGATAGTAGAAGCTAAAGAGCCTATGTTAAAAACCCTTTTTTCTTCTTCTCCAAGTTGTAAAAGCCTTTTTTTATAAATTTCATGACTTACAAAATGTAAATGTGACATTTTTGAAATGCTGTGTCTTATACTATCATCAATGGCTCCTAAAGTAAGCTCCCCACCACATAAATGCACTAAGGGTATGTGCATCAAAAGACACACACTTGCTACGCTAAGCATTTCATAACGATCACCTAAAATCACCACCATATCAGGTTTTAAGTCTTCAAAAGCTTGACTAAAAGCACTAAAGGCTAAGCTCATGCTTTTACAAAGGCTTATTTTATCATCACTTGCGAGTAATATAGGAATTTTTTTAGTGATTTTAAATTCTTTTTCTATTTCTTTATAAGTGAGTCCAAACTCAGGACTTAAATGTGCTCCTGTAGCGATGATTTGAAGGCTTAAATCTTTATCATTTTGAATTTCATGACATAAATTTCTTAAAAGATACCATTCAGCCCTTGTTGCACTGACTATACAAATCTTTCTTTTACTCACGGATAAGCTCATCTTCTTTGTAGTTTTTAGTAGCAATCTTACCCAAAAACTCTTCATATCTCATAGCACTTATACCATTTGCGGGACGTTTGGTAGTAAGATTTTCTTCGCTAAAAATTTCTCCTTTTTGTATATCTTTTTTGGCCACTAAACTTTTTCTTACTATGTTGATATTTTTTTGTTCGCTTTTACTTGCTTTTTTTATGCCATCACCCATAGCCTTTTGTATTTGTCTTATTTGAGTGCAAAGCATTTTAAGTTCATGAGGTTCTAGGCTTGCTTTATGATCAGGCCCTGGCATATTTTTATCTAGAGTGAAATGCTTTTCTATCACACAAGCTCCTAAGGCCACAGCAGCTAGAGAAATGTGTATGCCTTGAGTGTGATCAGAATAACCCACATCAAGCTTAAAAGCGTCTTTTAAGCTTTGCATGGCTTTAAGATTGACTTCATCAAAAGGGGTAGGGTATTCTGTAGTGCAGTGCAAAAGAGTGATATTTTGGCGTTTAGCGCCATTTTTGCAAAGCACATTTAAAGCTTCTTCTATCTCGCCTAAATTTGCCATGCCTGTTGAAAGTATGATTTTTTTATTAAGCTTTGCAATTTTTTTAAGATAGGGTAGATTGGTGATTTCTCCGCTTGGAATTTTAAAGATTTTTAAGCCTAACTCATTTAAAAGATCTACACTTTCAAGATCAAAAGGAGTAGAAAGAAAGGCAATATTGCATTTTTTTGCGTGTAGGATAAGCTCTTTATGAGCTTTAAGATCGAGTTCGAGTTTTTGTACCATTTGAAGCTGACTCTCATCACTAGCTGTGGTTTTAAGCTGATAGGGTGCTTTTTTAGCCTTTGTGCTGATACAGTTTTTGGCTTTAAAACTTTGAAATTTAACAAAATCAGCCCCTGAATCTGCTGCGATTTCTATTAACTTTTTAGCTAAATTTAAATCACCATTGTGATTGACTCCTGCTTCTGCGATGATTAAAGTTTTTTTCATGATTTTTTCCAAAAATTTTTTCTTTAATTATAGCATTAAAGCAAGAGTTGTTCCAAATTATTTTAAAGGATTTTTTAGCTTAAATTCTCCAAAATCATTTTTATAAAATAAATCCATATTATAGTGTTTTTCTACTATTTTCCAAAATGTAGTTTTACTAATATCTATGAAGTTGCAAAAATCTTCAACGCATTTATTGTCAAGCTTATGATCTCTTTTTTGTACAAGTTCAATAGCTTCTTTTCTGCCTAAAAGTCCATAACGCACGAAACGAGCTGTGTAATCACTCGCACAAGCATGACCAAATTTAGGGTATTTCATCCAAGCATGTAGGATATAACCTATACTATCAACTTGATCAAAATTTTCTGCACACATTGTTCTATCCCATTCGCCTTCTAGATCAGTAAAACCACGACTTTTAGCAAAAATATAATTGCTATAAGAATTCCATTTTACAAAATAACTTAGATAAATAGGGTCAAGTTTATCGAGCTTATCTTTGTTTGGATTGAAAAAGAGTTGCAAATTTTCTTCTTTGATTTCATCATCTATAAATTCATTTATATCTAAATCACTAGCTGTACCATTTAAAAATATTTCTTTGGCACTAGGAGTTTCTTTGGCATCACTACCTCCATATTCAAAGCTAACATTTTCCCCATAAACCAATAAAGGTGTATTAAATTTTAAAGCCATAGCAAAAGGATAGCTGTAAATCAACCTATCAATAAACCAAGTAGGTTTTCCATATTTTTCAAAGGTTTTTAGCATAACTTTTTTTTGAGTTTTGATATCGGGTTTTAAGCTAATGATATGACAACCAAAAGTTTCACTTAAATTTTTAAGATTTTTCTTACCCGCTTCAGTCATAGTGAAATTATCTTCAACACTAAAAAGAATAGGATTCATTCCAAGTTTTTCTTTCATAATATGCACTTGAAAATGCGAATCCTTACCTCCACTCACAGCAATAGCGCAATCATATTCAAATTTTCCATTCATTCTGCGGTATTTATCGCATAAGGCTTCAAGCTCTTTAAATCTTGCTTTATAGTCAATATTTTCTTTATTTTTATGATTGATACAAGCTGAACAGATATTTTTACCTTCTTTATCTTTTGTAAAATTAATACCAGGTCTAGTATTTGGCATCACGCAGTGATCACAATAAATCATTTCCACCCCTTCAATTTAATAAAAAGGTTAGATTATATAAAATATTAAATTAATATTTACTTATTTTATAAGATATCACTTATTTTTGTTTTATTTTTTCTACCTAAAATTCCTTTTTCTAAGGCCTTTTTAAAGATTTTTGGATGGTAAAAATTTTCATCTTCTTCTTTTAAATTCTTACAAATTTTATCACAAAGTTCTATGCCTATAGTGTCGATAATATTTAACAAATTTCTTTTTTCATAAAGCAAATCATAAACTGTTTGACATTCTTTGAAATTGTAATTGTATTTTTCTATAATTTTAAAAAACGATGAAATTTCATTGAATAAAAGTAAATTTGCTAAAGCTCCTCGATTGCCTTTGCCGTGAATGATATGAAATCCTAATTTTTTAAGATCTTTCAATGGGGTAAATCGTTCTAAATTAGAACCACAAAGTTCTATTAATTTGATATAAATAGGATTGAAAAAATGTATAAAATCGCAGTTTAAATCATCCATACCCAAAGAACTTGAATTTGAAAAAACTATATTATTATTGTCTCTAAGAATTTGTATGATTTCTTTTTTTAAATTTAAATCTTCATTTAAGCTTTCTATAGTCAAGCTATTTTTAAGATCTTCTATATGTTGGTAAATATTTATTTTTCCGGAGTTAAAATTAGAAAAATCTATTTTTCTTTGTAGAAGTTTTATTTGTTTTTCAAATTCGTATATATTGGGCTTGCTTTTACTATAAACACCTATTTCATAACCCAATAAATAAAATAAAGCACTTATTTGCCTACCCATTAAACCAAAGCCTATGATATTAATTTCTTTCATTGTTTTTTCCTTGTTTTAATTATATTTTTATGAAAAATAAGTTGATTGGATGTGTAGTTTTTGCTAATAATGCTACCTGCGCTTACTATGCAGTTATCTTCTAAGTTTACGCAAGGCAACAGGCTAACTCTAGTAGCTAAAAAACAATTTTTTCCTATGCTTGAATTTCCATTGAGTGTAGCATAAGGGCTTAAAATACTTCCTTCTCCCACCTTGCAATCATGAGCTATGCTTGAATAAATATTACAAAGCACAAAATCTCCTATATTTGAATTAGCATTAATGGTTGCAAAAGGACACACTATAACCCCTTGTCCTATTTTAGCTTCTTTTGAAATAAAAGATTGAGGATGTATAAAAGTGATAAAATTACATGATTTTTTTGAAAGTTTTAAAAGGATTTTTTTTCTTAAATTGATTTGTCCTACACCTAAAGCAAAAGATGCTTTTTGAATCAACTTTTTATCGAAATTATCTTCATTGCCTAGGTATTTTAAGTCAAAAAAATTATTTTCTTGTATATCGATATAGCCTATAATTTCGTAATTTGCATCTTTTAAATAAGAATAAAGCTCTCTAGCAAAGCCACCCGATCCTATGATGATGACATTTTTCACGCACTTCTCCTAAAAGAAGAAGTAAAAAAATCAAATCCCCCCCCCCGCTACTCTCATATTTTTTCTTATTAAAATTTTTTTAATGCTTTGAATTAAATTTTGCAACGCATCATTCCTTTTTATTTGCTATTCTAACGCTACTAGGTAAATTAACCAAGTGTTTTTCTAAATTTTTAGTGTTTATAAGCTCATCGCTTTGACAGTTTTGAAAAGCTTTTAAACTCGGTAAGCTTTTCCATACAGGACGGACGAAAATATTATTTTTCAAGCATTCTTCTAAAAAGATATTTCTTAAATTCTCATCCTTAAAAAGCAAGGTATTGAGCCAAAAATTGCTTTTTTCATTGCTTTTTTCGTCAACAAATTTGCATTTATCGTGATTTTTAAAAAAATCCTTGTAAATTTTAGCAAGTTCTCTTTTATTTTCTAAAAAAAGTTCCAAATTTTCAAGTCCTGCAAGCAAGATCGCTGCGTTTATATTGCAAAGACGGTAATTATAAGCCACCCTATCATGATCGTATTCGTAAGGATGAGAGATTTTGGCTGTAGTGCTAAGGTGTCTTGCAAGCTTGGCTAAATTTTCATCATCGCTTAATATCGCTCCACCGCATCCGCCTGTGATAATTTTATTGCCATTAAAACTTAAAATTCCACACTGTCCAAAAGTGCCTAAGGCCTTATTTTCATAAGTGCTTCCTAAGGCTTCTGCAGCATCTTCGATTAAAAGGATGTGATATTTTTCACAAAGCTCTTTGATGGCTTTTATATGAGCACTTAAACCAAAGGTATGCATGATAACACAAGCTTTGATGGGTTTGTGTGTAGTTTTGTTATAGCTAAGATTATCTTTTTGATAAGTTTGATTTTCTAAAAAATGCTCTAAAGCCTTAGGACTTAAACTCAGAGTGTTTTCATCTATATCTAAAAAAACGGGCTTTGCACCTGTATAAGTGATAGCATTGGCCGTGGCGACAAAACTTATGCTTTGAGTGATGACTTCGCAGTTTTCATCGATACCATTAGCTAGTAAAGCGATATGAAGGGCTGCTGTGCCTGTATTTGTAGCGACAACAAAGCGTGTTTTAGTTTTTTCTTTTAAAGCTTCTTCAAAACGCGTTACAAATTCTCCCATGCTTGAAACAAAACCACTATCGATACACTCTAAGAGATATTTTTTCTCATTGCCTATAAAACAAGGCTCATGTAGGGCGATATTTTCTTTATTAAAAAGACTTTTTATAAAAGAAATTTCTTTTTCAAACATTATAAAGCTCACTTTTATAATTTTCTAAATTTTCTTTAAAATACTCTATGCTTTGTCTTAAGCCTTCTTCTAGACTTATTTTGCTTTGCCAATTTGTAGTTTTTTTGAGCTTGCTTGCATCGCAACAAAGTCTAAAAACTTCGCTATTTTTAGGACGCAATCTTTGTTCATCTTGGATGATTTTTACTTTAGAATCTAAAATTTTTTGTATGAGATCAAGTACTTCTTGCATGGAGTATTCCGCTCCTGAGCCTATATTATAAACTTCTCCAAAATGTTTTAAGTTTAAAAGAGAGATAAAACCCTCGCAAGTATCTAGCACAAAATTTAAATCTCTTTTAGGGCTTAAATCTCCTAGTTTGATTTCCTTTGCTCCGCTTAAAATTTGTGTGATAATGGTAGGTATGATGGCTCTTGCGCTTTGTCTTGGACCATAGGTGTTAAAAGGGCGTGCGATATTGAGATTTAAATTAAAAGAATTATAATAACTCAGTGCCATCATATCTGCAGCGATTTTGCTTGCAGAATAAGGGCTTTGAGGTTGCAAAGGGTGTTTTTCATCGATAGGTGCATAAAAGGCTGTGCCATAAACTTCGCTTGTTGAGGTGTGGATAAAATGTGAAATTTCATTTTTTTTAGCTGCTTCGAGCATATTTAAAGTGCCATTGACATTGGTATCCACATAGCTTTGTGGGGCTGCGTAGGAGTAGGGGATAGCAATTAAAGCGCCAAGATGAAAGATCGCATCTATATTTTTGGTGATTTTTTCGCAAAAAAAACTATCTCTTAAATCCCCACTTATAACTTCCATGTCTTTTAAAAAAGGACTTTTTTCTAAATGTCCCCAAAAATTAAAAGAATTATACTGACTTAAAGCTCTGACTTTAAAACCTTTTTTGACTAAACTTTCGCAAAGATGAGAACCTATAAAACCATCAGCACCTGTAACTAAGATATTTTTCATTCAAAATCTCCTTGTTTTAAAGCATCGCCAAATTTTATATCTTTAGTAGCTTTTTTTCCTAGAATTTCTTGATAAAATTTAGGATGTAGTCCAAAAGAAGGACGCACGGATTTTACATTTTCTTCGCTGAACATTTCACCTTTTTTGATATCTTTGCTTGCATACAAGCTTCTTGCAAAAACACGGTTTTTAAGCACCTTTTCATCTAAGTCCAACTTACCATTGCCTAAAGCACTTTCGGTCTGTCTAACCGCATCTACCATAGCTTTAAATTCACCAAAATCAAGACTAAATTTACTATCTTCACTTTCTATGCTTTTATCTAACATAAAATGCTTTTCTATCACTCTAGCACCTAAGCTTACTGCTATAATAGGGGCTAAAGAGCCAAAACTATGATCGCTTAATCCTACTTCAACATTAAATTTTTCTTTTAAACTCACCATAGCTTTTAAATTCATATCTTCTATGGTGGCAGGATAAGCTGAAGTGCATTTTAAAAAGATCAAATCAGGATTTTTTTCTTCTTTAAAAATTTCACATATCCTAAAAAGCTCTCCTTCTGTAGCAATGCCCGTTGAAACGATGGTAGGTTTTTTTTCTTTGGCGATTAAACGCACGAAATTTTCATCATTGGCTTCAAAAGAAGCGATTTTATAAGCCATAGGATCAAAGCGTTTTAGAAATTCTAAATCTTCTTTGGCAAAAGGACTTGAAAAACAAAGTATGCCTTCATTTTGTGCGGTTTCAAAGATTTGAGAATGCCACTCATAAGGGGTTTTTGCACTTTCGTAAAGCTCATAAAGTTTTCTTTTATCCCAAAGCCCTCCTTTGACGATAAAATCTTCTTTGTCACTATTTAGCGTAAGGCTATCTGCAGTGTAAGTTTGGATTTTTATCGCATCAGCACCTGCTTTTTTGGCTGCTTTTATGCTTTTAAGTGCCATTTCAAGACTTCCTGCGTGATTTGCACTCAGTTCTGCGATGATAAAAACTTTTTTATCGGTGTCAAAATTTCCTATTTGCATGATTTTCTTTCTTTTAATAAATTTCCTAAACTAAAATAATATATAATTATATTATATATTTACTCAAATTTTGAATATTTATATAATATAAATATATAAAATCATAAAATAAAATTTAATTATAACGATATATATATTTAAGACTAATTAAAGGAAATTTATGAAATTTTGTAAAAAATGTGTGATGCCAGATACTAAGCCTGATTTACATTTTGATGAAGAAGGTGTTTGTGATGCTTGCCGTTCTCAAGAAGTTAAAAATCAAAATATTAATTGGCAAGAAAGAGAAAAAGAATTTTTTGAGCTTATAAAAAAATACAAAAAACATCCCGCTTATGATTGTGTTATCGGAGTAAGTGGCGGAAAAGATTCTACTTTTCAAGTGGTTAAAATGCTTGAACTTGGACTTAATCCTTTGTGTGTGTGTTTTGAGCCTAGCGTACCTACGAAAATAGGGCGCAAAAATTTAGACAATTTAAATCATCTTGGCGTGGATTTGATCCATATCAAGCGTGATCCAAAAGTTTATCAAAAACTTGCCCGTGAAGCTTTTATAAGAACAGGGGATAATGAGTGGCAAAACCATTTGGGAATTTTTACTTCTGTTCCACGCATAGCGGTAAATTTTGGAGTGCCTTTGATCATCTGGGGAGAAAGTCCGCAGATAGAGTATGGCGGTCCTGCGAGTAGTAAAAATAAGAATATTTTAGGCAGAGAGTGGCTTGAAGAATTTGGCGGACTTTTAGGAAACCGTCCTTCTGATATGCTTGGGGTAAATGGCATCACTGAAAAAGATTTGTTTTTATATACTTATCCAAGTGATGAAGAACTTCAAAGAGTAGGGGTTACTGGGCTATTTTTAGGGTATTATTTTAAATGGGATTATAAAAAAATTCTTGAAATTTCTAAAAAATATGGTTTTTTAACTCTAGATCATCCTGTTGAGACTACTTATGAAAATTTTGAAAATTTAGATTGTTATTCTAATCATGTGCATGATTATTTAAAATACTGCAAATACGGCTTTGGTAGAGCAACGGATAATGCTTGTTTGGATATTCGTTTAGGTTATATCAGCCGTGAAGAAGGGGTGCGTTTGGTACAAAAATACGATGGCAAGCCCCCTAAAAAGGCTATTAAAAAATACCTTGAATTCAGTGGTTTTAGCGAGGAAGAATTTCAAAAAATAGTAGATTCTTTTACCAATAAAAAAATTTTTAAACGTGATGAAAATGGCAAATTTTTAAGAGATTATGATGGTTCTTTGGTAAGAAAAGACGAGTGTGTTTTAAAATGATAGCGCTCATTGATTACAAGGCGGGAAATTTAAACTCTGTTGCTAAGGCTTTTGAAAAAATAGGAGCTATAAATTTCATAGCTAAAAATCCAAAAGATTTGCAAAAAGCAGATAAATTGCTTTTACCTGGAGTGGGATCTTTTAAAGAAGCGATGAAAAATTTAAAAGAACTTGGTTTTATAGAAGCTTTAAAAGAGCAAGTTTTAGTACAAAAAAAACCTATTTTAGGCATTTGTTTAGGAATGCAGCTTTTTTTAGAAAGGGGCTATGAAGGTGGAGTTTGTGAAGGACTTGGTTTTATAGAAGGTGAAGTAGTCAAATTTGAAGAGGATTTAAATTTAAAAATCCCACACATGGGTTGGAATGAACTTGAAATTTTAAAACAAGAACCTTTGTATCAAGGCATAGAAGATAAGAGTGATTTTTATTTTGTGCATTCTTTTTATGTGAAATGCAAAGATGAGTTTGTAAGTGCTAAAGCACAATACGGACATAAATTTGTCGCATCTTTGCAAAAAGATCATATTTTTGCGACGCAGTTTCATCCTGAAAAAAGTCAAAATTTAGGCTTAAAACTTTTAGAAAATTTTATAAGGCTTTAAATGTTAAAAACTAGAATTATCCCTTGTGTGTTATTAAAAAATTCTCAACTTGTTAAAAGTATAGAATTTAAAGATTTTCGCACTATAGGGCATTTAACTTCAACAATGAGAATTTATAATGCACGCAATGTTGATGAGCTTATTATCTTAGATATAGATGCTTCAAAAAGTGGAGAAATAGATTTTGAAAGTATAGAAGATCTTGCTAAAGAATGTTTTATGCCTTTAACTATAGGTGGCGGGATAAAAACCCTTGAAGATATACAAAAGATTTTAAATTTAGGTGCGGATAAAATTTCTATCAATTCTAAGGCCTTAGAAGATATGGATTTTATAAGTAAAGCGGCTAATCGTTTTGGTTCTCAATGTATAGTTTGTTCTATAGATGTTAAAAGAAAAGGAGAGCAATTTTGTGTTTATGACAGGGGAAATTTACTTGAAAAAAGTCCTTTAGAACTTGCTTTAGAATATGAAAAAAAAGGTGCCGGAGAGCTTCTTTTAACTTCTGTGGATTTTGAGGGAAAAGCAAAGGGTTATGATTTAGAACTTTTAAAGATCTTTCAAAATAAACTTAAAATTCCTCTTATTATTAATGGAGGACTTAGCAATCCAAGTGATGGAGTTAAGGCTTTAAATTTGGGTGCTGATGCTTTAGCAGGGGCTTATATTTTTCATTTTTCTAAGTACACCCCTAAAGATGTAAAAGAAGAATTAGCTAAGCAAGGTTTTGCAGTTAGGATTATCTAATACAATATAAAAAAAATCTCCATCTTCTTTTGTGATGATAAAATTATTATTCTTATAAAGTTTTAAAGCCTTTTCATTATCTTTAAAAACACAAGCTTTTAGGGTTTTTATCTTTAAAATTTCAAAGGCGTATTTTTTGATTTCATTCATTAAAATTTGTCCTACGCCTTTTAAATCAGGTTTTGTATAAAGTCCAAATTCACAAGATTTAGTTGTGATATTGACAAAATTAATCACACCAATAATCTGCTCATCTTGAAAAACTAAAAAATATTTTTTGCTAGAATCTTGATGTAAATTTTTTAAAAATCTTAAATGTTCTTCAAAATCGATATGTTTTGTTTTCATAAATTGACTGATATCGGGGTGATTACGCCATTTAAAAATCAGCTCTATTTCTTGAGAATTGAGTTCTGTGAAATTTTTAAGTTTTATCAATGCCTATACTCCACTTCATAGCCTTTTTGAGCTAGCCAATTGGCTAGTTTTTCTTGATTTTTAGCAACACAGATGGTTTTAAAATTTGCTTTTAAAAGTAAGGCTTCATTGACTAAAGAACTTGCACTGATGATGAGTTTATTGCTTTCATTCATCAATTTTGCAATATTTTCATGATCGATAAATAATCTAATATTGCTATGCAATTTTGTAAATTTTTGCAATTTTTTAAGATTAGAATTAGAAGAGCTGGTTGCAATGCTGATGATTTTTGTTTTAGGTAATTCGCTAGCAATTTGTAAAGAAAGGTTTTTTATATCAGTTCCACCCATACAAATGAAAAAATCATATTTTTTTTCTCTATTTTCTTTGGCCTCTTGATAAAATTCTTCCCTGATTAAAGCATAAGAAAAACCACATCTTACTTCGCATTTAAAAGGCACTAAACCTTCATAATCACTTGCTTTTGCATAGGCATTGACATTGAGTAAAATATCACAATGATGAGGCTTTATTTCATCATCAAAGCTTAGAATTTTCACCCCTGTTTCAAGCTTGATCAGTTTTTCATCATCTACGCTGATGCCATAGTGATCAATGATAAGAAGTTCAAATTTTTCTTCTTTGATGAGATTGATAAGCTCGTAGATACTTTCGCTACTAAGCTCATAAACAGGATAAGGAATTTCATCGATCAAAGAGCCTTCTAAAGGCAAGCAAGCAAAACTTACATCATCATATTGTTTAGCTAAGACTAGATCGCGTTTAATGTGTCCAAAGCCTATTTGACTGGAGCTATCGCTTCTAAAAAGCACTTTCATGATTTACCTTATAAAGTATTTTTGCAAATTCCAAATCTTGTATGGTGTCTATATCGCAAACTAAATTTCTTGGTAATACAAATACGCTAGAATGAGGTTTAAACATAAAATCTTCTTCAAGCCAAGCTTTACTTGTGCCAAAATAAAAAGCCCCTGCATCATGATAAGCTTTTGTTAAGTCTTGTGAGCGGCTTTTATAATGTTTTTCATCAAACATATAAACTTGATTGTTCTCATTTAAATGAAAAGCCCTTTGTATAGGATACTCAAACTCAGTGGCGGCAAATAAAAACTTGCTTTCATTTTCTAAAAATTTCTCAAAAGCTTTTTTTAAAATTTCACTGCTAATTAATGGAGCAGTAGCATAAAGACAACAGACATGATTATAAATTTGATCTTGACTTTGTAAAATTTCTATGGCATTTTGCACCACAGCGGTACTTGATGTATAATCATCACTTAAATTTTCATCACGCACAAATGGAGCTTTTGCACCGTATTTTAAAGCTACTTCTATGATTTCTTCATCATCGCTTGAAAGCACTACTTCATCAAAAATACCTGAATTTAAAGCATTTTCTATGCTATAAGCGATTAAAGGTTTTCCTAGAAAATCAATGATATTTTTTCTAGGAATTCTTTTTGATCCACCGCGTGCAGGGATGATGCAAAGATTTTTCATAGCTAAGCCTTGTTTTTTGTGTTTTATTTTACTGAAATTTAAGTATAATTGTCTTTAAAATACAATAAAATAATGTAAATAGGGTGGAATAATGCTCATAAATCAAACCTTTGAAATCGATTCTTGTGATGATGTAGAATTAGGTATTAAAAGAACTAGTAAGCTTGAATACCGTATAAGTTATGATGATGAAAAAGATATCAAAGCTATAGTTTTTATAGTGGGTGGTTTTGGAGCTAATGCAAATATTTCTTTTTTAGATTTTGATAGAGAATATATTGCTAAAAATTTTGATGTTGTAGCAGTGCATGTTTTTTATCATTGTTTTTGTGCAAGACAAAGTATCGATCAAAAGTACAATCCAAAGCTTATTCCTAATCAAGATGATTTAGAGCGTATCAACGGTATTTTAAAAAATATTAATTTAGGGCATTTGTTGGCTAATGAAGATAATTTTGAACAAATTATTCCTCTTATAGAGCAAAAAGTTAATGAAATGAAACAAGCAGGTTTGGTTGATGAAAGCCAAAAAATAGAACTTTTTTGCGATTTTGTCCCACCTAATGGAGACTATCAAAACTATGGCATTATGGCAGCTATTGATCATATCAATGCTTTAAAAGATTTAGTTAAACGCTTTCCAAAATTTGCAGATTTACCAAAAATTTATGGGGGGGGGTCATACGGAGGATACCTATCTTTACTCATAGCAAAAATAGCTCCTTGGTATGTGGATGGCGTGATTGATAATTCGGGTGTTTGCTTGCCATTTTTGGCGTGCATTTTAGGAAGAGAAATGAATCAATGTGAATTTTATTTCGAAGAAAGTGGTCATAGGCTTTATTGTTTTGTGTATAAATATTGGACTAGGAATATAAATTCTTTTTATTATTTTGGGGATGAGAATTATTTAATCAGAGCAATTTTAAATTCAAATCATCTTAAAATTCAAGCAAATATTGATAGTGATATCGTTTTTTCGAGTTATCATAGTTTGCAAGATATAGGTGCGCCAGTGCAAAACAAAATAGAGCTTTATAAGTGTTATCAAGAATTAGGCTATGATGCCACTTTACATTTGATAAAAGATGAAAGTGATGTAGATGGTAGATTTATAAAAAGTTTAGAACATGGGCTTAGAATGACTGATAGAGCTTTATTTAGAAAAGAACTTCCTTTAATGCTTGAAAAATTGCAAGGAAGAAAATCTTTTATGCAAGAAAATTCCATCTCTTATCCTTGTGGAAACAAAGTGTTTACTTTTAAAGATGTGGGAGATAAAATTGAATTAGAGATAATAAACTAAAATAAAGACAAAGGATATATAAAATGACAGCATATTTACATATAGGAACTACCAATACAGGAAATCAAGAAAAACAAGGTTTTTTGATGCAAAATGAAGAAAAGCTTTTGCAAAAAGGTTATATTTACCCAAAAAGTCTTAGAGTGGCAAATAGACACTGGGCTTTGGTGGATATGGTTTTAGAGTTGGTTCAAAAGGAAAATATTTTAAAAGAGAAAAGTGTTTTAAGTCATATCACAAATGAAAGACTTCTTAGAACTATAGAAAATTTTAAAAGTGAAAGTGCTTTACATAAAGATAAAAAATTTATTTTTTCAGCTGAGGGTATAGTTTGGGATTTTTCTACCAAAAAACATGTAGAAATTTTAGAAAAGATTATGAGAGAGTTAGGTTTTACTCAAGTTTATATTATTGTATATTTTAGGGATACTTTGGGTTATTTAAACTCACATTGTTCTCAAGATCATAAAAACAATATGGGATATTATTCTGCTGATTTTGCCCCACAAGATCATCCTAGAAAATATATTTTTGACTATGAATGGATTTGTAAAACTCATACTGAGGTATTTGGAGAAGAAAATTTGATAGTAAGACTTCTAAGGGAGGATTATGTAGGAGGGACTTTGCTCAAGGATTTTGTTTATCATTTAGGACTTGAATGGGATGAGAGTTTTGTTTTAAAACAAACCAAAAATGAAAGTTTTAATCTTTTAGGAATGGAGCTTATGTCAAGATTAAATCAAAAAGATTTAAAGCAGGATAATCTTAATTCTTTGCTTTTTATGGCAAGAAGAAAATTTGAAGGCAGTAAAGAAAAAAGATTAAAATTTGCAGTGCAAAAAGATATTGCCAAAGCTTATGTGGATTATTTTGCTTCTTCGCTTGAATGGGTAAAAAACAAATATTTCCCGCATAAAAATTCTCTTTTTGCTCCTATAAATTGGGAAGAATACGAACAAAATTATACTTTAACTCACACACTAAGTAAAGATTGGGATGATGTGGCGGATTTTATAGCACAAATTATTGTTTCTAAAAATGAAATCATCAGTTCTTTAAAAGAACAGCTTAAACTTGCAAGGAAAGATTAGTCTTTCATTGCAGTTTCAAGCATTTTTTTGATATTTTCAAAGCTTTCAAAATTTTCAGGTGTGATAAATTCTGCTTTTAAGGGTTTTTTGTAAAATTTTTCTATTTCAGCAACCAAAGCCATGATATCGATACTATCGATAAAATCTTCACTTACTAGATTTTCCATACTCTCATTGATATCTGTTCTTTCTATATTGATAAAAAATTGTTTGATTTCTTGCATTTTTACTCCTTTGGTTTTTTGAAATTATAAAATATTTATTTAAACAAGTTCTTTTAAGGATTTCCTATCGATTTTACCATTTTGATTAAGCTTAAATTTTTCGATTTTAATAAAATTTTTTGGGATCATATAAGAAGGTAATTTGTCTTTTAAAAAAGCTTTAAAATTAATCTCTTTTTCACTTTCATAAAAACAAATAATATCTTCTTTAAAAATACAAGTGCTGTTTTTTACACTTGTATGAGAATTTATCACGCTTTCTATTTCTCCAAGTTCTATCCTATGCCCCATATATTTGATCTGATTATCTGCTCTTCCATAGCATAAAAGCTCTCCAAATTCATTATAAGAAACAATATCTCCTGTTTTATAGAGTAAATCTAAATAATTATCATGCAAAGGATTTTGTATAAAAGCTTGTTTGCTTTTTTCTTTGTCATTATAATACCCTAAAGACAAAGAAGTTCCACGCACGTAAAGCTCCCCTTTAACACCTATTTGTTTAGGACTTATGAAATTCATATTTTCATCAAAAACTAAAAGTTCTGTGTTTTTACATGCTTTACCTATAGGTAGAAGTTCTTCATCTTTAAAAGCGCGATTGATGATATAAAAAGAACACACATCAGTGATTTCTGTTGGGCCATAAAGGTTGGCAAATAAAGCATTGGGTAAGTGTTTACGCCAAATATTTAGCTGTTTATTAGGCATGATTTCACCACAAAAAAGTATCTTTTTTAAGGCGTTTAAACTAAAATTATTTAAAGCTTCAGTATTTGCAAAATAAATCAGCACTGAAGGCACCCAAAATATAGTGCTTACTTTTTCTTTTTCAAGGCATTCTAAAATTTTATTTGGAAAGGCAAAAAGATGATTAGGTAAAAGATGTAAAGTCGCTCCTGATTTTACACTTGAAAAAATATCTAAAATGCTATTGTCAAAATAAAACGGTGCTTGATTGGCTAAAATTTCATTCTCATCAAATTTAAAAGTCTCACATACCCAAAAAGTATAATCAATCACACTCTTATGAGCTATACTTACTCCTTTAGGAATGCCTGTGCTCCCGCTAGTAAAGAAAACATAGAGTAAATTAGTATCTATATGTTTTTCTTTTGCAATTTTTATTAAACTCTCATCTATATTAAAACTTTCAAAGTCTTGTGTATAAAGCGTAGGCAAATCTAAGTTAAAATTTAAGTCCTTTGAAGTGATAAAAAGTTTAGGTTTTAAAACTTCTATAACTTTTTCTATTCTTTCTTTAGGACTTTTCTCATCTAAAAGGGTATAAAAATTTCCACTTAATGCCACTCCAAAAAATGAAATCAAACAATCAATCCCTTTGGGTAAGATGATTAAAATAGGAGCTTGAGCAGGATTATCATTTCCTAGGTTTCTTAAAATTTCACTGGCTAGTTTTTTAGAAAAAAGATCAAAGTCTTTGTAAGTGATTTCTTTTCTTTCCTTGGCAAAAGGTTCTATAAAAGCAGTTTTTTCGCTAAAGTTTTCAAGGCTTTTTTCTAGGAAGTTATAGATGTGGGTTGTCATGATTTGCCTTTTTAGTTTTTTGTAATATAATATCGATAAATTAATAAAAAAGGCCTTTATATGCTCATAAACCAAACCTTTGAAATTGATTCTTGTGATGATGTAGAATTAAATATAAAAAGAACCAGTAAACTTGAATATCGCATCAGTTATGATGATGAAAAAGATCTCAAAGCTATAGTTTTTGTCATAGGAGGTTATGGAGCTAATGCAAATATATATTTTTTAGACTCTTATAGAAATTATATTGCTAAAAATTTTGATGTTGTAGCAGTGCATGTTTTTTATCATTGTTTTTGCCAAAGGCGTTCAGATGTTTTAAAATACGATGCAAGTGCAAAATTTTTAGAAGAAGATCTGGAAAATTTTTCTAAAGTATTGAATGATTTTAACATTGATGGTAGAAATTTAAATTCTAATAATGCTTTAGAATATTATCATCATTTAGATCATTGTATTGCTACTTTAAAATCACAAGGAAAACTAGTACAAAATTATCAAGCGAAATTTACTTCAACTTTTATCCCGCCTAATGGAGATTATCAAAATTTTGGCATTATGGCAGCTATTGATCATATCAATGCTTTAAAAGATTTAGTTAAGCGCTTTCCAAAATTTGCAGATTTACCAAAAATTTATGGGGGGGGGTCTTATGGAGGATACCTATCTTTACTCATAGCAAAGATAGCTCCTTGGTATGTGGATGGCGTGATTGATAATTCAGGTTCGGCTTTGCCACCTTTAAATTATATTTTAGGAAGAGAAATGGAGGACGGTTGCGATTATGTTTTAAATAGTTCGCATATTTTAATAGAATGTTTTGTAAAAACCCATTGGACACGTAAAGAAAATTCACCTTATTTTTTTAATAATGAAAATTATTTTATTAGAACATTGTTAAATAAAGATCATTTGATTTTACAAAGTCAAAAAAATAAAAATATTATTTATGTGAGTTATCATAGTAAAGAAGATCCTTTAACTCCAGCAAATTTTAAAGAACAAACCATGCAAATATTAAAAATTTTAGGTTACGATGTAACCTTAAATTTGATAGATGAAAATAAAATTGATGGAAAATTTATTAAAAATTTAGATCATGGTTGTGGTATACCTGATAAAGCCTTATTTAGAAAAGAACTTCCTTTAATGCTTGAAAAACTACAAGGAAAAAAATCTTTTATGCGAGAAAATTCCATTTCTTATCCTTGTGGAAATAAAGTGTTTATATTTAAAGATGCGGGAGATAAATTTGAATTAGAGATAAAAGATTAAAACCTTAAAGGTTTTAATCAAGCTTTGCTAAATTGATTAAATCACTCACTTTTTGACAATTTTTCAAGTCCTCGGCTGTGATTTTTAAAGCAAAAAGATTTTTATAAAGCACCATCACAGATACAAAAGCCAAACTATCCCATTCATCTATATCATCAAGTAGTATATCTTCATTTAAGTCTTCATCTCTATGCATAGCTTCTTTAAGCTCTTCTAAAAATTCAGTTTTTGTCATTATTTCTCCTTTGTGTAAATTAAAATATCTTTTGTGTATAAATCCTTGAAATTTAGCACCGCACTTCCCCAACTAAGCCCTGCGCCAAAAGCACTTAAGCTCGCTTTAAATTCTTTTGGAGTATCTAACTCGCAAAGTAGGGCAGGTAGTGAACAAGCGCTTAGATTAGCGTATTTTTCCATGATGAAATTAGGAACTTTATCATCATTAAGTTTTAATTCTTCTTTAATACAATCAACCAAATACGCATTAGATTGATGAAAAAGATGAAAAGCAATGTCTTTTTCTTCTACCTTGGAAAATTCTAAAATTTCTTTAAAGCTTTTAGGTTCGCATTCTAAAGCCATATTAAAAATATTTGCTCCGTCCATGTAAAGATTTTCTAATTGTCTAAACTCCTCAGTTTGCATGAGCGAATCGTCGTTAAAAATATCTATTCTAGGTATTCTCATCGCACCTTTTGGAATAATGAGTTTATCAAAATGTCTTCCATCGCTTCCAAGTTCAAAAAAGGCTTCATTAAAATCCGTTTTTTCAATCAAAGTTGCACTTACTCCATCGCCAAAAATAGGGGATAAATTCATATTTTTAGGATGGATGAATTTGCTTAAAGTATCCCCACAAATGAGTAAAATTTTACCTAAGCCACTTTGTATCAAAGAATGAGCGACAAATAAGCCGTATAAATATCCTGCACAAGCTTGTCCTAAATCAAAAGCTATGGTTTTAGAGCTTAAATTTAAAAGCTGATGCAAATAACAAGCCGTAGAAGGCATGAAAAAATCAGGACTTTGAGTTACTACGATGAGTGCATCAAGGCTATTTTTATCTATATTTAAACCTTGTAAAAGTGTATTGGCTGCGTGTTTTCCAAGATCGCTTACGCAAGTGTTTTCATCGCAAATATAACGCGTGTTTAAACCTATGACTTTTTTCATTCTTTTAAGGGTTTTAATATCATTTGAAAAAACGCTTTCTAACTCATCATCAATGCAAATTTTATGTTCAGGTACGCTTACGCAAATGCCTGAAATTTTGGCTTTATCAAATCTAGTTTTCATGGATTATAAGTCCTTTAAAGTTTAAATTTTGAAATGAAACAAGGGCTGAGTTTTTTTCAATTTCTTTAGAAATTTGTTCTAAAAAGCTTAAAAATGGCATATTTCTTTCGCCTTTTTGATAGTAAAGCCTTGCATTATTGTTTTTAAGATCAAAGAAATGTAAAGCTAGCTCAAAGGCTTTAAAAAACATTCTAGTTTCAAGTTTTCTACCTAAAGCCCTACAAGAAATACAAAGATCATCGATAAATAAATTTCCTTCTTTGCAAGAAAAAACAAAAATAGCGATAATCCCACTATCGTTTAATTTATCACTCATGCTCACACTTACAATGAGCTCTTTTTGCATGTGTTGTGCGACTTTTTCTTGATTTAAGCGTGTGTAATTAGCGATAAATTGATTGGTTTTGCCTAAAAGTTCGCTAATGCGAGGGATATTTTGCAGATCATTTTTGCTAAAATTTAAGCTGATTTCAAGATTTTGAAAATATTCTTCATCACTTAAGCTTTTAAGCTCTTCTCTTAAAGCATTGGCTGCTATATCTTTGGCACGAATTTGATCTTCTTTGGTATTTGAAAGTTTTAAAAGATTAGGAAAAAGTTTGATTTTATAAAGTATATTTTCATCGCATAAAAGTGTTTTAACGCCTGTAAATTTGGTATTTTCAAGCTCGGCGATATTATCATCTATAAAAAGCATAGCGTTAGTATTTATATTAAATTTTTTAGCAATTTTTAAGATATTTTCACCCTTTGGCTCCCAATTGATCATTCTAGCATCAAAATCATCCCATTGCAAGATGAAATCTTTCCTTATTTCAAAAAGTTTTTTTGTGTCTTTTTCTTCATTTTTTGAAGCTAGGGCAAGTAAAAATCCTTGTTTTTTAAAAGTTTTAATTTTTTCTTGTAAGGTTTTGTGCAAAGGACTTAAATTAAGATTATCTATACCCTCTTCACCTAAAATTCCTTGATACAAGGTATTATCAAGATCAAGTACAAGAGCTTTAAGAGCAGGTTTTATGAGTGCAGGGATGAGGCTAAGTCCTAAAATTTGTGCTAAAAAAATCAAGGCTTTATTATTAAGTTTAGAGCCTGTAAGTTCTTCTTTAGCTAAGTCTAAAATATCTTCTTCATCAAAATACTCTTTTATGAGTTTTTCCACATTAAAAATTTCGCAATTTAAAATTTTTTTATCTGTTTTAAATTCTCCTAAACTAAGGACTAAAATAGGGCTTTGTGAAATTTTTCTTAATGCTAAAAGTCTTTCTTTTAGAAAATTTTGCACATTATTTTTATAGCGGGTTAAATCCAGCCATAAAAGTTCCAAATTAGCTTCTTTAAAATTATCAAAACTTAAACTATCATCATAAGAGCTGAAATTAAACTCAGCTTTTAAATTGGCAAAATGTAAAAAAGGAGTAATGATACTTTGCACTCCTTCAAAAGCATGATTTCTATGGATATTGATAAGAAGATCTTGACTTTTACTAAAGTCTAATTCTTTGGCAAATTTTATAAGCTCATTGCGTTTTAAATGGGGTGAGAAAAGATTCATTATTTTTCCAAAACCACTGCCATAACAATAGCATTTTTTGTTTTTAATGCTTTTTCTAAAGAATAATTATTTGCCATAAAATATTCACATTCTTTGATTTTTAAACCTGCATTTTTAAGCAAATCTTTAACTTCATCAGGATGGGAAAATAAATAAATATGGTCAATAGCAGGAGCGTTGATAGGGATGGTTGCAAAAATTTCTCCACCATCATTAAGTAAAGTTTTCACATCTTTCATAAACTGTAAAGGTTGCTCTACGTGCTCCAAAACTTCTCCCATTACAACTAAATCTGCTTTATTGTTGAAATTGCATTTAGTGAAATCTTTACATATAAAATCACATTTAAAATTATTTTGATTAATTGCTCCAAATTGATTTTCTACCATATCTTTGCTCATTTGACAACTTATAGGAGAAATATCTATTCCATAATATTCTATAAATTTTTGACTTCTTAGTGCTTTAACAAAAAATTCTCCATGACCAGGACCGATTTCAAGATAAGTGCTTTTTCGATCTTGTTTTTTATCTATATATTTAGCAAAATATCTTCTAACTTCAATATGAGCATTCCAAATAAAAGAAGATATAGCAAGTCCCACCATGTATTGCTTCATATAATTTTCATTGAAATATACCATATTTTCTACTTCTGCTAAAGTGCTATATCTATATTTTCCAAATTCTATAAAATATTTAGTTTCTTCTAGAGTGTCATTGAGTACAACTATATAACTTTTAGCTTGTTCTTCTAGATTGATGTTCAATGTATCTTTATAATAGATGATAAGTTTTTCTAAATCATTATACTCTTCATCTGAAAGTTGTAATCCATCTAAACATTTTTTATGCAAAGCATTTTTTTCTTCTATGAGTTTAAATAGTTTTTTAGTATTTTTTAACATAATTTTTCCTTAATAGCTTTTAAAAGTTCATTTTGAGATTTTAAGAGGCTTAAATCTTCTTTGTTAAATTTGATTTCAAATTCTTCTTCTAGGCTCATAATGATATCAATATGAGCTAAAGAAGTCCAGTTTTTACAATTTTCCATGCTTAAATTTGTATTTTCATCTACTTTGATTTCAAGGATATTTTCTAAAATTCCATAAAATTGTTTTTCCATTGTATAGCACTTTCTTAAGAATGTTGAAAATTAATATATTGTATCATAAAATTTTTCATTAATTATAAAATATTTTATTTAGGTTTTAACATGGAAAAGATAATACGATTTATAAATTTCTTAGAGTTAAATAAAGATGATTTTATTTTATTTACAGGGAATTTAATGCAATTTTTGCAAAATATAGATGGAGATAATAGAAAAAAATTAAATTTTTTATTAGATTGTATGAAAGATAATGTAGATACATTAGCTATTCATACTTTTAATTGGGATTTTTGTAAAGGTTTGGCATATGATATTTTAAATTCTAAATCACAAACTGGAGCTTTAGGTAATATAGCTCTTAAAAGAGATGATTTTAGAAGAACAAAACACCCTATTTATTCTTTTGCGGTTACTGGAAAATTTCAAAAAGAACTTGTTGCACTTGAGAATAAAGGAGCTTTTGATAATAATTCTCCCTTTGCTTTTATGTATAAAAATAATACAAAAATGATTATTGTAAATTTGCCTTTGCAAGATTCTTTTACCTTTGTGCATTATGTGGAAGAATGTTTAAAAGTGGATTATCGCTTTAACAAAAGTTTTGAGGCTTTATATACAGATGAAAAGGGATTTACGCAATTAAAAACTTATGATATGTTTGTTCGCAAAGATGGAGTTTTAACGGATGTTAATGGTTTGGAAGATCTTTTTATAAAAGAAAATGTGATGGAACTTAAAAAATTTGAAAATCTTTGCATTAAGAAAATTGATTTATCTAGGGCATATGACATAATTGTTAAGGATATTAAAGATAATCATGCTAAAAATTTAATGAGTTATGCTTAAAAGTTTATATTCTAAGATTTTTACCAAAAGCTCTTTAAATTCATAAGCTTGCATATTTAAGATATTGGCTATATCGATGATATCATTTTCCCCATCACAGTAAGCCAAAAAATTACAAGCCAAAGGAATGTCATTGGCAGTGCTAAGGGTATGATATAGTCCTCTTTTGCCAAGATTAGGTTCGCATACTATGGTGTTTTCATATACAGCGTTGATTTCTAGATTTAAAATCATTTCTTGTATGCTTGAAAGTCCACCCATTAAGCCTTTTTCAGAGATAAAATTGAGATCATCTTTTGAGTTATGATATCCATCATAGTCACCGTATCTTGTGCGACATACCCCTACTATGCCAAGATTTACAAGCGGAGCATTGTATTGTCTTTCATCGCTTCCACGATCTAGAAAACTAAAAGCTTTGAAATTTTTTTTATTTTTAAGCGTATGCAAGGCAACTTTATCACTTAGAGTGTTTTTTTTGGGTGTGTGTATGAGTGAGTAAGCATGATCATCGCCTAAGCAAGAAAGCACAAAGCCTGCTTTAACATGTTTTTTTAAATGCTCTAAATGTTTGCTAAGATAGACTATAGAGCCTATGGTTTCAGGGATGATTACAAAGCGGTAATTATATCTTCTTTCTTTTAAACTCAAAAGCCATTTTGCTAAAAAAATAGCCACCACAGGACCACTAAGCTCGTTATTTGCCATGGAAGGATGACAAAGATAAGTTGAAATTAAAATTTCATCTTTTGAATTTTGTGTGCTAGGTAGGATAAAATCAGCATAGTCCAAAACCCCATTTTCATCATGTTTTGCATCGATATAGACCTTGTATTTGCCTTTTTTAAGTTTTTTTCTTTCATTGTGCGTGAGACAAAATCCCCAACGCCTTTTGTAATAACTCGTTACATAAGGAATAGCATCAGGCATTTCTTCTATGGAGTAAAGATGATCTTGAAGTTCTTCTAGTTCGATTTCTTGATCGATGGCTTCGCTATAGTTTAGAAGGTGTAGATTATGCTTTTTAAAATCACAAATTTTTTCTCCTTCTGGAGTAATGATATAGGCTTCTTTGGCGTTCCATTCATCAGGGACTATCCAGTCAAAAACCTTTGTACCACTTTTAATAGAGTGAAATTTGAGTATACCCCCCCCCCAGAGTTTTATTTAAAATTTTTAAGCTAGCTCTAAAACCTTGCCCTGTGATGCTTCTAGGGATAGGAAAAAGTTCACAAGCTAGTTCATACATAGCCTTTCCAGTTTGGCCAAAATCTTGACTTCTAAAGTCTAGCTTATCCACAATATCCCTTTTTAACTTTTTCAAGAGTGCTAAATAAAGTATCTTTTACAAATTTTGCATCTTTTAGATTCATTTCTTGATGACAAGGTATGCTAAGCTCGGCTTTGTAAAAATTATCCGCATTTTGAAGTTTTATTTCTCCTAAGAGTTTTTTATAAAAACTAAACTCATAAGTCGGTTTATAATGCACCTGTACACCAACTCCTGCATGAAGTAAGTTTTCAAAAAGTTCTTCTTTTTGACAATAAAATTCAGGAAAAAGCAAAATAGGATACAAATGTCTCGAGCTTTTTTTATAATCTTTGATTTTTATCGTGGAGAAATACGGATTTCTTTCAAATTCCTTATCGTAAAAGCTTGCGATTTCTTCTCTTTTTTCAAGATTGCGATCGAGTTTTTTAAGCTGGTTTATCCCTAAAGCACAAGCAACATCACTTAAGCGGTAATTATAGCCAAGTTCTACCATATCACTATCCCAAAGTCTTTTTTTAACAATACCATGACTTCTTAAAAGCTTGATTTTAGCGATAAGCTCTTCATTATCACTCACCACAGCCCCACCTTCAAAAGTAGTGATAGGCTTAACAGGGTGAAAAGAAAAGATAGAAAGATCGGCTTTTTTTCCCACTTTTTCACTTTTATATAAGGCACCTAAAGCATGGCTTGCATCATCGATTAAAGGGATATTGTATTTTTTAGCAAGGCTTGAAATTTCATCTATTTCAACGCTATTTCCCCCAAAATCCACCACGCTAATAGCTCCTATATTTTTACTATCTTTTAAAAGTCTTGCTTCTAGTTTTTTTTCGTCAATATTGCCATCGTTTTTAATGTCGATAAACTCTACCTTAGCTCCAGCTATTAAGGCTGCATTAGCCGTAGCAGCGAAGGTTAAAGGAGTGGTTAAAACGATTTTTTCTTGGACACCTAATGCTGTGTAGGCAAGATGAAGAGCTGAAGTAGCTGAGTTTAATACACAAGCGTGTTTTACGCCCACATATTCGCAAAGGGCTTCTTCAAATTCATCTACCTTTTTACCTCCAGTTAAAATTTCATCTTTTAAAGCTTTTGTAAGCGTATCTATATCGCTTTGATCGATGTTTTGATGAGAATAAGTAAGCATTTTAAAAACCTTCAGTATGATTGATGATTTCTAAAAGTTCTTTTTCGCTTGCCCATAAAGGATTATTATCCGAGCTATAAGAAAAACCATCTTTTACTTTTTGTCCTTTTTCGCCTATGGCATTGATACTAAAGTCATTATCTTTATCTACAAATTTAATACTCGGGCTTATAGCATAGTAGTTTTCAAATTCATAGGTTAAATGACTATCATCGCTTGAAATCATGATTTCATGTAGTTTTTCTCCTGCTCTTATGCCTATGATTTTATGGCTTAAATTAGGAGCTAGAGCATGGGCTAGATCGGTGATTTTCATCGAAGGAATTTTAGGGATAAAGATTTCTCCTCCATGCATTCTTTCAAAATTACTCAGTACAAATTTTACTCCATCTTCAAGGCTGATCCAAAAACGAGTCATTCTCGTATCGGTGATAGGAAGTTCTTTAGCTCCTTCGCTGATGAGTTTTTTAAAGAAAGGCACCACTGAACCTCTTGAACCTACAACATTGCCATATCTTGTAACACCAAAGCGTGTTTGCTTGTTACCTGCTATGTTGTTTGCAGCGACAAAAAGCTTATCGCTTGCAAGTTTGGTTGCACCGTATAAATTTACAGGATTACAAGCCTTATCCGTACTAAGAGCGATACATTTTTTAACCCCATTTTCAAAACAAGCATCTATGACATTTTGCGCGCCGTGGATGTTTGTTTTTATACATTCCATAGGGTTATATTCAGCAATAGGCACATGCTTCATCGCAGCAGCATGTATAACAAAATCCACATCACGCATAGCAGTACTTAAGCGCTCTTTATCTCTTACATCTCCTATGAAATAACGCATACAAGGAGCATTAAAAACGCTTGCCATTTCAAATTGTTTGAGCTCATCACGAGAATAAATGATGATTTTATTAGGTTTATAGTTTTCTAGTAAAACCTTAGTGTAGGTTTTTCCAAAAGAGCCTGTTCCGCCTGTGATTAAGATATTTTTTTTGTTAAACATTTTGCCTTCCTTTGTTTAAGTTTTTTTAAAATTAAAGCAACAAGTGTTCCTATTTTAAAATTCTTGGCAAGGTTATGCCAGTTTGGGCTTGATACTTGCCTTTTTTGTCTTTATAAGTGGTGTCGCATTTTTCATCGCCTTGCAAAAACAACACTTGTGCTATGCCTTCATTGGCATAAATTTTTGCAGGTAAAGGCGTAGTGTTTGAAATCTCTATAGTGATATGTCCTTCAAAACCTGGTTCAAAAGGAGTAACATTGACGATGATACCACATCTTGCATAAGTGCTTTTGCCAAGACAAATAGCTAAAACATCATCAGGCATTTTAAAATACTCTATAGTTCTAGCTAGGGCAAAAGAATTTGCAGGAACTATACATACATCACCTTCAAAATCTACTACATTTTCTTCTACGAAATTTTTTGGATCTACTACAGTTGAATTAACATTGGTAAAAATTTTAAACTCACGCCCTACGCGTATATCATAGCCATAACTTGAAAGTCCATAGCTTATCACTCCTTTTCCTATATTTGCTTCGCAAAATGGCTCGATCATCTTGTATTCTAATGCCATTTTTCTTATCCAGTTATCTGCTTTTAAGCCCATTTTTAACCTTTTAATATTTGTAATTTTTTATAAGGATTATAACCTAAAAAATCTATATTTTTTATGATTTTTTTCTTTTTTAAAGTTAAATTTTAAGTTTTTTTATATAATACAAGATTAAGTTCTTAAATTTTAGGAGAATTTTATGACAAAAGAAGAAATTAAAGAGTTAGTAAACCTTTTTGCTGAAGCAAATATTAGTAAAATTAAGATCAAAGAACAAGATGGTTTTGAAATAGAACTTGAAAGAGATATGTGTTGCGACGTTCCAGCTCCTGTTTGTCCTCCAGTTCCAGCTCCACAACCTATCAATGTAAGTGTTGTAAATGAAGCTCAACCTAGCCAAAATGCAAAATCAAACAAGCCAAGTATAAACAGCCCTATGGTAGGAACTTTCTATCAAGCTCCAAGCCCAGGTGCAGCACCTTTTGTAAAAGCGGGTAGCACAGTTAAAAAAGGCGATACTATAGCTATTATCGAAGCGATGAAAATCATGAATGAAATTGAAGCGGAATTTGATTGCAGGATCGCTGAAATTTTAGTTGCTGATGGTCAGCCTGTAGAATTTGGAATGCCTTTATTTGCGGTGGAGAAATTATAAAATGGAAATTAAAAGCATATTAATTGCTAATCGTGGAGAAATAGCACTACGCGCTTTAAGAACGATTAAAGAAATGGGTAAAAAAGCAATTTGTGTGTATTCTGAAGCAGATAAAGATGCTTTATATTTAAAATACGCTGATGCAAGCATTTGTATAGGAAAAGCAAGAAGTTCTGAAAGTTATTTAAATATCCCAGCTATTATTACAGCAGCTGAAATTGCTGAAGCAGATGCGATTTTTCCAGGATATGGATTTTTAAGTGAAAATCAAAATTTTGTTGAAATTTGTGCTAAACATAACATCAAATTTATAGGTCCTTCTGTAGAAGCTATGAATTTAATGAGTAATAAATCAAAAGCTAAACAAGTAATGCAAAGAGCAGGCGTGCCTGTAATCCCAGGAAGCGATGGGGCTTTAGCAGGAGCTGAAGCAGCTAAAAAACTTGCTAAAGAAATAGGCTATCCTGTGATTTTAAAAGCAGCTGCTGGCGGTGGCGGCCGTGGCATGCGTGTGGTGGAAAATGAAAAAGATCTTGAAAAAGCGTATTGGTCAGCTGAAAGCGAGGCTATGACAGCTTTTGGTGATGGAACTATGTATATGGAAAAATACATTCAAAATCCACGCCATATAGAAGTGCAGGTTATAGGAGATAGTTTTGGTAATGTGATTCATGTGGGTGAAAGAGATTGTTCTATGCAAAGACGCCATCAAAAACTTATCGAAGAATCTCCCGCGATTTTGCTTGATGAAAAAACACGCACTAAGCTTCATGAAACTGCTATTAAGGCAGCCAAAGCTATAGGATATGAAGGTGCGGGAACTTTTGAGTTTTTAGTTGATAAAAATTTAGACTTTTATTTTATAGAAATGAATACACGTTTGCAAGTTGAACACTGTGTAAGTGAAATGGTAAGTGGGATTGATATCATAGAACAAATGATTAAGGTAGCAGAAGGTTATGCCTTACCATCTCAAGAAAGTATTAAATTAAATGGGCATTCTATAGAATGTAGAATCACGGCAGAAGATTCTAAAACTTTCTTGCCAAGTCCAGGCAAGATTACTAAATACATTCCACCCACAGGACGCAATGTCAGAATGGAAAGTCATTGTTATCAAGATTATAGCGTACCTCCTTATTATGATTCTATGATAGGTAAGCTTGTAGTTTGGGCAGAAGATCGCAATAAAGCTATTGCAAAAATGAAAGTAGCTTTAGATGAGTTACTTATAAGTGGGATAAAAACAACCAAAGATTTCCATCTTTCTATGATGGAAAATCCTGATTTTATTAACAATAACTACGATACAAATTATCTTGCAAGACATTAAAATTTCCCTATTAAAGGGAAATTTTAATTGTAATTTTTATCTTAAATATTCTATATTGATTTTAGAGCGGAGTTTATCAAAATAATCCTGTATGAAATTTTGTCTTTGTTCGCTTACATAAGCGTTTAAAACTTCATTTTTAACTTGCTCATATTCAGGAGTTTGTGCTCCATCTTTGCTTTTAACTTCATAAAGTTCATAGCCATTTTTTCCATTTAAAACAGGGGAAAAGCCTCCAACAGGAATTTGCGATAAAAGCCCTAAAAGTCTTGGATCGGCATTGCTTGTGTTTAAAGATGCATTTTGTGGTTTAAGGATTGTTTTTTTTGTATTTTTGATATTTTCTAAAGTTTGAGGATTGTTTGATAAATAAATATTTGCATTAATTTGTGTATAAAAAGTGAATTTATCTTTATTTTGTTCGAAAAATTTTTTTGCTCCATCATCACTAAAATCAGTTTTTGCCATACTTGCGATTTTTTCATAAAGCTTTCTTTTTTCTAAATCTTTTTTTAAATTTGCACGAAATTGTTCATAGCTTTGATTTTTGGATTTTAAATTTGCTTTAAAAGCATTTAAAGTAGTTTTGTTTTGAGCAAGCATTTTATTTATAGCATCATCAAGCTCTAGAACATTGACTACAATACCCAGTTGTTTCATTTGTGAAATTTCCATTTTTTCATTGATGAGTACGCCTAAAGCTTTATTTCTATCAATTTTAAGTGCTTTCATAGTTTGATCTATATCATAAGTCGTGATAGGCTCTTTGTCTACAACTACAGCTATAGCATTAATGGTATTTGCACTAGCTAAACTTGCAAAAAATGCAAAACTTAATAAAATTTTTTTCATTTCAAACCTTTATTTAAGTATAAATATCGCATTATATCAATAAAAATTTAAGAAAAGGCAAAAAATGCACGAAAAACTTACAACGCGTTTTGCTCCAAGCCCAACAGGGTATTTGCACATAGGTGGACTTAGAACAGCTCTTTATAATTATTTATACGCTAGAAAAAATGGTGGAAATTTTTTACTTCGTATTGAAGATACGGATTTAAAAAGAAATTCTAAAGAGGCTACTAAAGCTATTATTGAAGCTTTTAAATGGTGTGGTTTAGAACATGATGGAGAAGTAACTTACCAATCAGAGCGTTTTGATCTTTATAAAGAATATGTTAAAAAGCTTTTAGATGAAGGCAGGGCGTATTATTGTTATATGAGTAAAGAAGAATTAGAAGAATTGCGTACCAAGCAAGAAGCTGCCAAAGAGCGCCCAAGATATGATGGAAGATATAGAGAATTTAAAGGTACGCCACCTCAGGGTATAGAACCTGTTGTGCGTATTAAAGCACCTCAAAGCGGTGAGATTGTTTTTGAAGATGGGGTTAAAGGCGAGGTGAGATTTAAAGCAGAGGATATAATGGATGATTTTATCATTGCAAGAAGTGATGGAACCCCAACTTATAATTTTACTGTTGTTATTGATGATGCTTTAATGGGGGTAAGCGATGTGATTCGCGGAGATGATCATCTTTCAAACACTCCTAAACAAATTGTACTTTATGAAGCATTAGGTTTTAAAATTCCTAAATTTTTTCATGTGGCTATGATACATGGAGAAGATGGTAAAAAGCTTTCAAAAAGACATGGGGCAACTGATGTTATGGAATACAAAGAAATGGGAATTTTACCTCAAGCTTTGCTTAATTTTCTTGTGCGTTTAGGTTGGAGTCATGGTGATGATGAGGTTTTTTCGCTAGAAGATTTGAAAAAACTTTTTGATCCTTATCATATCAATAAAAGCGCATCTTGTTATAATGCTAAAAAGCTTGAATGGCTTAATGCTCATTATATTAAAACTCTACCTTTTGAAGAGATTAACCGTCAGCTTAAAGATCTTGGCTTTGATTTATCTGTTTATGAAAAGGCAGGATTTTTACTTGATTTATTAAGAGAGCGTGCAAAAACCTTGCATGATATTATCAATGGTGCAAAAAGCATAGTTAATGCACCGCAAAATTATGATGAAAATGCAGTGCAAAAATTTGTTAACGAAAATAATTTAGAATTGCTCCAAGCATTTGCTAATACACTTAAAGATCAAAAAACAGGTAAAGATTTTGAAGATTTTACAAATGATTTTTTAGAAAAAAAAGAAGCAAAGTTAAAAGATTTGGCTCAGCCTATACGCATAGCTTTAACAGGGAGTGCGGTAAGTCCTAGTATTTTTGAAGTATTAGAATTTTTAGGGGTTGATGAGTGTAAAAAAAGAATAGAAAATTTTTTAAAAGTTAGAGGAAAATAAAATGAATTTAAAAGAAGAAGCTTTAAAATACCATTTAGGTGGGAAAATTGATATTGTGCCAAGTAAGCCAATGGCTACAAGTCATGATCTATCTTTGGCGTATAGCCCAGGAGTTGCAGAACCTTGCCTTGAAATCGCTAAAGATAATGAGCTTGCTTATACTTATACAAATAAGGCTAATTTGGTAGCTATAGTTAGTGATGGTTCTGCTGTTTTAGGACTTGGAAACATAGGAGCACAGGCTTCAAAACCTGTTATGGAAGGTAAGGCTTGTTTGTTTAAAAAATTTGCAAATGTTAATGCTTATGATATAGAAATTGATGTTCATAGTGTGGAAGAGATTGTAAATTTTTGCAAAGCTTTGGTTCCGACTGTGGGTGGGATAAATTTAGAAGATATAGCTGCTCCAAAATGTTTTGAAATTGAAGCGGCTTTGCAAGATTTAGGAATTCCTGTAATGCATGATGATCAGCATGGAACGGCTATTATTTCAACTGCGGGACTTATGAATGCTATGGAGATAAGCGGTAAAAAATTTAAAGACATTAAGGTGGTTGTAAGTGGCGCAGGTGCCGCAGGTATAGCAAGTGCTAAGATGTATAGAAATTTAGGGGTCGAAAATATTATTTTAGTAGATAGCAAAGGTGTTGTTTCTAAGGATAGAAATGATTTAACTCCTCAAAAGCTTGAATTTGCTGCTGATTCTAAGGAAAAGACTTTAAAAGAAGTTTTAAAAGGAGCTGATGTTTTCCTAGGACTTAGTGCACCAAAAATTCTTGATGATGAAATGGTTTTAAGTATGGCAAAAGATCCTGTGATTTTTGCTTTGGCAAATCCTATCCCTGAAGTGATGCCTGAAGATGTGGCTAGACTTAGAAAAGATGTGATTGTAGGAACAGGAAGAAGTGATTATCCAAATCAAATCAATAATGTTTTAGGTTTTCCTTTTATTTTTCGTGGGGCTTTAGATGTGCGTGCAAGTAAAATCACTGAAAATATGAAAGTAGCTGCTGCTAAAGCATTAGCAGATCTTGCAAAACTTCCTGTAAGTGATGCGGTTAAAAAGGCTTATAATTTAAGCGCTTTAGAATTTGGAAGAGATTATGTCATACCAAAACCTTTTGATGAAAGAGTAAAAGCTGCAGTAAGTACAGCTGTAGCAGCAGCTGCGGTAAAAGATGGTGTGGCTAAGGTAAAAAATTTTAACGAGAAAGCTTATTTTGAAAGCTTAAAATGAAAAATATTCATTGTATCAATCATCCATTGATCGAACATAAATTAGGAATTTTAAGGGCTAAAGAGACAAAGCCCTTTCAATTTCGTATGTTAATCGATGAAATTTCATCTTTTTTACTTTTTGAAGCGAGTAAAGATTTTTCTTTAAAAGAAATTGAAATTTCAACACCTATACAAAAAACTACAGTAAAAAAACTTGATGAAAAAATTATGATTTGTCCTATTTTAAGAGCTGCATTAGGAATGCTTGAAAGTGTTTTTAAGATGATTCCTGATGCAAGTGTTGGGTTTTTGGGGTTTGTGAGAAATGAAGAAACTTTAAAGGCGGATTTTTATTTTCAAAAACTTCCCAAAGATGCAAAAAAACGCACTGCTATTGTTATAGATCCTATGTTTGCTACAGGTGGGACTGCTATAGAGGCTTGTAATTTTTTAAAAAGCCAAGGAGTTAAAAAAATAAAATTTATATCCATACTTGCTGCTCCACAAGGTTTGAAAAAATTTAGCCAAGTGCATGATGATGTGGAAGTTTTCGTAGCTTGTATTGATAAAGGTTTAAATGAAAAAGGTTATATTATCCCAGGGCTTGGAGATGCAGGAGATAGAGTGTTTAACACTCTTTAAAAGAGATGATTTTTGGAAAAATTGATTATATTAATCTTTTACCTTTACATATATATCTTAAGAAATATCCCCTACCTAATGGTTATAAAGCAAGTATGGAGTATAAAAAAGGAGTTCCAAGTAAGCTAAATAAAGATTTATTTTATAGAAGAATTGATGCAGCTATCATTTCAAGCATAGAAAGTGCTAGAAAAAAATATAAAAATTTAGATTTGGGTATTTGTGCTAATAAAAGAGTTTTAAGTGTATTAGTAGAAAAAAATACATCAAATGCTAAAGATCCAAGTTCAGCAACTTCAAACGCTCTGGCTAAAGTATTAAAACAAGATGGAAAAGTAATTATAGGTGATAAGGCTTTAAAGCTTTATCTAAAAGATCCTTCTAAACATATCGATTTATGTGCAAAATGGCACGAAAAAACAGGATTGCCTTTTGTTTTTGCTAGATTTTCTTGTGTGCAAAAAAAAGCTTTATATAAACAAATTTTGAAAAAATTTCCAAAAACAAAGATTAAAATTCCTTATTATATACTGCAAAATTATGCCAAAACAAGGGATTTGGATGTAAAAGATGTTAGATATTATTTAGATGAAGTTATATATCATAAAATTTCTACTAAAGAAAAAACAGCCTTAAAGCGTTTTGTAAAGGCTTGCAAGGCTTTAAATCTTGATTAGTATTCAAATTCTCTAAGTTCTTTAACTGTTCCAAGAAGTATTACAACATCTCCACTATAAACTGTTGTGGTTTCTAAATCAGGCAATATTTCCCAGTCGCTATTTAATTTTTTATAAGAAATCACTTTCATATTTTGTGCTACATGTTTTAAAGAATTTCCTGCTAATTTTTCATCTATATTGATCTTAATAGCTCGTATAGTATTTGCTGAAAGATCAAAAACTTCATAATCGGCATCTTTGGTTAAAAATTCTTTTACTAGTCTTTTAGCGCTTTCTTTTTCAGGATAAATAACCTTTGTTGCACCTAACTTAGAAAGAATTTGACCATGGATATTAGAGGTTGCTTTAGCAATGATGTTTTTAACACCTATATCTTTAAGCGCCATAAGAGTAAGGATTGATTTTTCAACATTTTCTCCTATGCTAACAATAACAACTTCAACATCATGAAAGCCTGCTTCTTTTAGAGCTGAAATATTTGTAGAATCTAAAATATAAGCATAGCTTGGAGGATTTTGTATACTTTTTAAAGTTTCCTCATCTTTATCCGCAACGATAACAGTATGACCTCCAGCAATGAGTTCATCTGCTACAACTGAGCCAAATTTTCCAAGTCCTATAATTCCATAATTAAGATTTTTCACGATTTTACCTTTATAAATTAACCTTTCCTTCAGGGAATTTTAAATGAATAGCTTTGTCTTGTTTGAATACCGAGAGTAAAAAAGCAAAAACACCTATCCTGCCACTTAGCATCATAATGATGATAATCACCTTGCTAGGATCACTAAACAAAGCACATAAAGATAAAGTTCCACCATTTCCTACTGAAATTCCTACGGTTGCAAAAGCTGAAGAAGTTTCAAAAAGCAAGGCTATAAAATCAAAATTTGACTCTAGCAAGGAAAGCAAAATAACAGCTATTACTATATAAACAGCTGAACCTACAGCTATAATAAAAGCTTTAGATATAGTTTCTCTTGGAATTTCATGTCCAAAAATTCTAACTCTTCCATCTCGGATACTCCAATAAGCATAGAGTAATAAAACCATTACAGTTGTTACTTTCATACCCCCAGCTGTTCCTCCTGGTGCACCACCAATAACCATAAACAATGATCCAAAAAATAAGCTCGCATCATGCAAATGTCCCATATCTAAGGTGTTAAATCCTGCTGTGCGGTAATTAATAGCGATAAAATATGAGCTTAAAATTTTATCAAAAAATGAAAAATGTCCTATAGTCTGAGGATTTGAGTATTCAAAAGCAAAAATAATAAGCGTTGAAGAGAAAATAAGAAAAATACTTGCAACAACAACCATTTTTGTATGTAGGCTTAAATTTTGCAATTTTTTTCTTTGAAAAAAGTATAATTCAACCAAAACAAAATATCCAAGCCCTCCAATAATAATCAAAGAAGTGATAATAAGATTAATTGCTATATCATGTTTGTAAGCTATAAGTCCATGTTCAAATATGGTAAACCCAGAATTATTAAAAGCGCTAATAGAATGAAAAATTCCAAACCATAAAGCTTTCTTAAAATTCATTTCAAGGGCAAAACGCATGGTAAGAAGTATAGCACCTATCAATTCTATAGTAAAAATGAACAGTAAAACCTTTTTAAAAAATTTAAATAAACCATCCATTGATGGATAAAATAAAGACTCTTTTAGTAAATTTCTTGCACTAAATCCCACTTTTTTGCGTATGAGTATATAAACAAACAAACCTATACCCATATATCCCAAGCCTCCAATTTGCACCAAAGCCAAGATAATAATTTGTCCTGCTAAGGTAAAATCAACCGCAGTGTTCTTAACTGCTAATCCTGTCATACTAACAGCAGATGTGCTTGTAAAAAAGGCATCTAAAAAATCAATAGGAGTTGTATGTGCCCAGCTTGAATGTAGCAATAAAGCCCCAAACAATGCAATAATAATATAACCAGCTAGTAAAATTTTAAAAGTTCGTCTATCTAGTCCAAATTGTTTCAAAAAATTTCCATTTGATAATGATCTAAAGCGGGTATTCTATCTTATTAAAACTTTAAGGGAAATAAAATTTTATTTTTGTATTTAAACTTAAATTAAAGAAAAAAAGATACAATTACATTTTTACTTTATCAAACTAAGTGGTTGGATAGCTCAGTCGGTAGAGCAGCAGACTGAAAATCTGCGTGTCGGCAGTTCGATTCTGCCTCTAACCACCACTTTATCTTTCAAAAAATCACATCACATATTTTTTTACACAAGACCGAAATATTTAAAGGACTAAAAATTATTATTTTAAAGAGAGAGTCTATAACTTATAATAGAATGGTGGATTTAGCAGGACTCGAACCTGCGACCAACCGGTTATGAGCCGGTTGCTCTAACCAACTGAGCTATAAATCCGCCTAAAGTTGAATTAAAAGATAAAATTATACCTTATTAATGCTTAAAAATATTTTATTTAGCCTTTATATCCGTCCAAAAATATCTAAAAGTGATTAAATGCTGTAAAATTCCAAAAAAAATCATAAAAATAGTAAAAGAACTTCCACCATAACTAAAAAAAGGCAAAGGGATTCCAACTACTGGTGCAAAACCTATAGTCATTGAGATATTTACTGCTGCATAAATAAAAATAAATAATGCAACACAATTAATAGCAACTCTAGTAAAATAATCATCTTTAAGTTTATAATTTAAACTAAGTAGATGAAAAATAAGTAAAATATAAAATATAATTAATGTCAATCCCCCAATAAATCCAAATCTTTCTATCATGTAAGCGAAGATAAAATCACTTGTTGAAATAGGTAAAAATTTAAAATGAGTTTGCGTAGCTTCATCTTGAGATTTTCCAGTTAAACCACCATTTCCAATGGCTATCATTGATTGGGCTACTTGATAACTTGGTTTTTCTGAAATAAAATCATGAATTCTTTGCTTTTGGTAGGGCTTTAAAAGATGTGTATAAATAATAGGAGAACTAACACTTATAGCTATAACAATACTTAACCAAATTTTATAATGAACTCCCATGATAAAAAGAACTCCAAAACCAACAAGTAGTAAAACCATAGCACTTCCTAAATCAGGTTCTTTTGCAATTAGCAAAAAGGGTAAGATGATGTAAAAGCTAAGTTTGATGAATTGTTTAAGTTTGTATCCATTTTTTGGAGGAGGATTTTGATAAATAAGATAAGCAAGCATTAAAATAAAACTAGGTTTAAAAATTTCAGAAGGTTGTATAGTAAAGTGAGTAAAAGGAATTTCAAGCCATCTTTTAGCACCTAATTTTTCAACCCCAAAAATATCTACGCTTAGCAATAAAAAAATATTAATCCAATAAGCAACTGGAATAATCCAAATAAATTTCCTTATGGGAAAGAAGAAAAAAACCATAAAAGCAAACAATCCCACACAGGCATAAACAAACTGTTTTTCTGCTAAAAAAGGATTAGCTTCAAAGATCAAGAAAAATGAAATAAAAATTATGGGTAAAAATAAAATGGGTTGCATATAGTCAAAATGAGTTAAAATTCTTCTATCTAATCTAAACAAAATTTGCCTTCAGTTAGTAATATAAAGCTATAATTATAAACTAAAATTTTAAATTTATCAAAACCTCCAAGGAAAAAATGCAAACTTTTTTAGTGGATGAAAATTCAAGGCTTGATGTGTTTTTGGCTAAAAAATTAAACCAAAGTCGCAATCAAGTTGCTTTACTTATAGAAAAAGATTGCGTACAGGTTAATTATAAAATTCAAGATAAAAATTCATTTAAGCTTAAAAATGGTGATATCATTTCTATTGCAAGTTTAAAGCTTTACGATGAGATAAAACCTCAGTTTGAAGTGGATTTTGATATTGATGTGTTATACGAAGATGAAGATTTGCTTGTTTTAAATAAACCTTCAAATTTAGTCGTTCATGGAGCAAGTAGTGTTAAAAATGCCACTTTGGTGGATTGGTTAATAGAAAAAAAATATACTTTATCAAATTTAGGAGGAGAGATAAGAGCTGGTCTTGTTCATAGATTAGATAAAGATACAAGTGGGGCTATACTAATAGCGAAAAATAATTTCACCCACCAAAGATTAAGCGAACAGCTTGCAGATAAAAGCATGGGAAGAATTTATCTTGCGTTAATTGATTTGCCACTAAAAGAAGATAAAATTATAGTAGAAAAATTTTTAATGCGTTCGCCTTCTAATGCTATTAAAAAAATAGCCATAGATAAGGAAAATAAATTCAGTAAAAATGCAAAATCAGCTTTCATAAATGTAGTAAAAACTGAAAATTTAACTCTGATGGCTGCTAAGCTTTTTACAGGAAGAACTCATCAAATTAGAGCGCATTTGGCTAGTTTAAATCGCCATATTTTGGGCGATAGTTTGTATGGTTATAAGGGTAAGTATGATTGTAGGATAATGTTGCATGCTTATTTTTTGTATTTTATCCATCCAAAAACTAAAGAGCAAATTTTTGTTAAAGCACCTTTGATGGAAGATTTTAAAAACATTATGTTTGAACAAATTAATTTAGGAGAGAATGATGAAAAGATTTCGCTTGAGTTTTTACTTGAGTTTTTTAACTCTTTTGCTTAGCGCTTGTAGTGTTTCGCAAATGAATTCGCTAGCTTCAAGTAAAGAGCCTGCCGTAAATGAAAGCTTACCAAAGGTTGAAAGTTTAAAAAGTCTTAGTGATATGAGTAATATTGCTTTTGAATGGGAGCCTTTATATAATGAAAATATCAAAGGATTTTATTTGTATCGTTCTAGTGATGAAAATCCTGATTTTAAACTTGTAGGCACTATTAAAGATAAGTTTCAAACTCATTATGTAGATACTAAATTAGAGCCTGGTACTAAGTATCGTTATATGATGAAAAGCTTTAATGAGCAAGGACAAATTTCAGAAGATGGTAAGGTTATAGAAGTGAGCACAGCTCCAAGACTTGAAGCTGTTCCTTTTATTCAAGCTGTGACCAATTTGCCTAATCGTATTAAACTTATTTGGCGTCCGCATCCTGATTTTAGGGTTGATTCTTATATTATTGAAAGAACTAAAGGTGATGATAAAGAATTTAAAAAAATTGCAGAAGTAAAAAATCGCTTAAACGCTGAATACATCGATAGTGATTTAAAACCTAATGAAAATTCAAGTTATAGAATTATTGCTGTGAGTTTTAATGGGATAAAGAGTGAGCCAAGTCAAGTTGTAAGTTCTACAAGCAAGGCTTTACCCCCTCAAGTTGAGCATTTAAGTGCTAGCACAGATGGTTCTAATAAAATCATTTTAACTTGGGATGCTCCTACATATGAAGATTTTTCTTATTATAAAGTTTATTCTACGAGCTCAAGCTTCCTTCCTTTTAGTGTTTTGGCAAAGACTGATAAAAATTCTTATGAGGATATAGTAGAAGGAGCAGGTAAAAGCAAGTATTATAAAGTAACAATAGTGGATAAAGATGGTCTTGAAAGTCCTATGCCAAAAGATGGTGTAGAGGGTAGAACTTTAGATAATCCTTTGGCTCCTAGTATTATTTTGGCTCAAAGCACAAGCGAAGGGATAAATTTAGAATGGAGTGATAATGATACTAGAGCTGTTGAATATGAAGTAAGACGCTATGGTGGAGAGCAAAATGCAGTTTTTAAAGGCATTAAAGAAAAGCGATTAAAAGATGTAAAAGCTTTACCAGGGGTGGAATATAGTTATGAAGTTATTGCTATTGATTCGGCTGGGCTTCGTTCAGAACCTTCAAGCAAAGTTAAGGCGGCTCAGTAGTGCCAAATTTTAAAAGCAAAAAGATCAAAGAAATAAATCTGCCTTATAGTAAGGATGAAGTTGAATTTCTTTGGCTTGCTAAGAATGATAATGTTAGTCTTATTTATACAAAGGTTCAAGAAGAGAGTTTTTTTCTGCAGATTAAAAAAGCACAAAATGGTTTTGTGATTAAAGGCGATAAACATACAAAACCTTCTAAAATAGGTTATCTACAAAAGGCTTTAAAAATCTTTAAAGAAGGTTTTTGTGAGGATATTATCAATGAAGCTTTTGGACTTAAAAACAATGCTTTAATTGAAAAAACACCATTTATTGTTGATAGCTTTGATGAACTTTTATCTAGACTTCAAGGTAAAATTTATATAGAAATAGGCTTTGGATCAGGAAGACATTTGCTTTATCAAGCAAAAGAAAATCCGAATGTTTTAATTTTAGGGGTGGAAATTTACAATCCAGCTTTAACTCAAGTAGCTAAACTTGCTAAGGCACAAAATGTAAATAATATTTTGCTAATCCAAAGTGATGCGAGATTGTTATTGAGTGTATTAAAATCAAAATCAGTTGAAAAGATTTTTTTACATTTTCCTGTTCCTTGGGACAAAAAGCCTCATAGGCGAGTTATTGGGAAAGATTTTTGCAAAGAATGTGCTAGGGTTTTAGTTCAAAATGGTCGTTTTGAGCTTAGAACAGATAGTTTTGAGTATTTTAATTTTACTTTAGAACAATTTTTGACTTTTCCTGCTCCAAAATTTAGTCTTAGAAAAAATGAAAATTTAGAAATTTCAAGCAAATATGAAGATAGATGGAAAAAGCAAGAAAAAAATATATATGATCTTTGGGTGTGGAATTTTAACCAAGAGTGTAAAAACTATGAGTTAAATGAATTTAATCTCTCATCGGTTGAATTTTCTAGAGAGGATTTGAAAAAAATAGAGCAGAACTTTAAAAATATTACTATAAAAAAAGATGATTTTTTCTTGTATTTTGAAAGCATCTACAAACAAGATGAGAATTTGCTTTTAAAGGTTGCTTTTGGAGCTTTTAATAAGCCTGAACATTGTTATTTACATCTTGATAAAACGATCGATTTTGCTTTTAAAAAACCATTTAAAATTCAAGAAAATATCAAAGCGATAAATGAATTAAAAGAAATTTTAAAAGTTCAGTTTAAAATATAATTTTTCTTGAAAATTAAGCAAAAATAAAGCATAATTTAAAAATTTAAAAAGGGAAATTAAGGAAAAAGGATGCCTAATTTAATCCAAGCAAATAAACTTACTTTAGGTTATGATGAACTAGTTATTAAAGAAGCGAGTTTTGCTTTTAAGGATGATGATTTTGTTTTTATTACGGGTAAAAGTGGGAGTGGCAAGAGTACGCTTTTAAAGTCTTTTTATGGGGATTTAGAGCCTATTTCTGGTAAGCTTGAAGTATGTGGATCTTTGATGAATAAAATTGGAAATTTAGAACTTTTAAAATTGCGTCAAAGAATAGGGATTATTTTTCAAGATTATAAACTTGTACAAGAATATAGTGTTGAAAAAAATGTTATGTTGCCTTTAATGATTAAAGGTTATAGTAAAAAAGTATGCCATGATCAAGCTGCTAAGCTTTTAAAGCATGTAAATTTAACTTTTAAAGCAGATAAATTGCCTAATCAACTTAGTGGTGGTGAGCAACAACGCGTCGCTATGGCTAGGGCTTTAGCTCATAATCCAAAGCTTTTGCTTTGCGATGAGCCAACGGGAAATTTGGACGAGTATTCTTCTGATATTATATGGACTCTTTTAAAGTCTGCTAGAGAACTTTTAGGAACTTGTGTTATAGTGGTAACACATAGAATTCCTAGCAATTTAAGAGTGGATTATCGTCGTTTTAATATAGAAAATGGAAAAATGAATGAAATTTTTTAAAACACATTTATCTTTAATTTTATCTTTATTGTTTATGATGTTTGCTTTTGAGTTTATTTTGATTACAAATGCAACTTTAAAACATTATGAAGAACTTGTTAATAAAGATTATAATATTATAGTTGTCAGTAAAACTGAACTTGATCAGAATGTGGTAAAAACAAAAGTACCATTTTTTGCTGGACTTGAATCTTTAGATCCTAAGGATTTAATCGATCGTTTGAAAAATGATGTTTCTGAAAAGAATTTGAAAGTTTTAAAAGATTCTCTGCCAAAATTTTATACTTTAAAATTAAATTCTTTGCCTGATCAAAATGAACTAAATTCAATTAAAAATCAACTTTTAAATATTGTAGGTGTTAGCAAGGTTGAAACTTTTTCCAAAACCCATGATAAGATATATTCCTTACTTATTTTGATGAAATTTGTTTTTTGGTTATTTTTGTTTATCATTATTTTACTTGCCTTTGTTTTGTTTTTAAAACAGATGAGAATTTGGCTTTATGAACATACCGATCGTATTGAAATTATGTGTTTATTTGGAGCTCCGTTTTGGTTTAGATCTTTTATGCTTTATAAGGTGGTTGTGGTTGATTGTTTTATTGCTTTTATTATTTTGCTTGCCTTTTTTACCCAAATTTTTGATCTTTCTATTATCCAAGAAAGCTTAAAGGCTGTAGATATTATTTTTCCACCTATTAATTTTATTTTACATTTGACTTTAATTTTTTTAGCTACTTTGTTTATTTGTTTGTTGTGTGTAAATACGGTTATGTTTAAGGTTAAAAGATGAGAAAAAACATTCTTATTCTTTTTTGTTTTTTTTTATTTGTTGATATAAGTTTAGCAAATGCTATAAATGAAAAAACAAAAAGTTTAGAAGAAAATAAACGTATACAAGAACAGCTAAACAAAAAACTTGAAGATTTGGCTAGTGATATTTTAAATGGTGAAAAAAGTTTGAAAGACTTAAGCTTACAAATTGAAGGCTTAAATTCACAAACTTCTAAGCTTGAAGCAAGCGCTAAGGCTCAAAATCAAGAGTTAAACACCCTTACAAGCCAAAATGAAGGTTTGCTTAAAAGTAAATCAAATATGGAAAGTAAGCTTATATCTTTAATGGCTAAAGATTTTGCTTATGATTTACCTATCCCTCAAGGCTATATTGAAAGTGAAGAAAGTTTTATGGCTTTTGAAATTTTAGGAAGTTTAAACAAAGTTTTAAATGAAGAAATTTTTAAAATTTCTAAAGATTATGAGGGAGTAAGCAGGCTTATTGATGATAAACAAGCTCAGATTAAGAAAATCAATGATAGTCTTAAGGATTACAACGCTCAATTAGCTAAACTTCAAAGTTTAAAACAAAAACAAATTAGCGAAATTAATAAACAAAAAACAGATCGAACCATATATGCAAAAAAACTCGATGATTTGCAAGCTCAGCAAGAAGAGCTTAGAAAAACATTAAATCAATTAAAAATTATTAATGATAAAGAAAATGTAAATTCAAGCAAAAATGACACTAAAATAGTAAAAAATAATCAAAAAATAAGACAATTAGGTTCAAGCTATCAAGGAGGTTCAGTCAAGCGTTACACAGGAAAAAAAACCATAGCTCCATTAGATTCTTTTACTGTGAAGCAAAAATTTGGAAATTATGTTGATCCTGTTTATAATCTTAAAATTTTTAACGAGAATGTAGTTTTAAGAAGTAATAAAAGTGATGCAGTTGTTAAAAATGTGCTAGATGGAAAAATAGTTTTTGCCAAAGATACTAGCATGCTAGCTCGAGTTGTTATTGTTGAACATGATAATGGCATACATACAATATATGCACATTTAGATAAGATTGCTCCCAATATTAAAGTTGGTAAGAATATTAAAAAAGGTGCCGTAGTGGGTAGAATAAAAAATGATCTTACTTTTGAAGTAACTCAAAAAAATTTTCATATCAATCCTTTGGAGCTCATTAGCTTAAATTAGCTAAATTTAATGGAATTTAAAATATAATTTCAAGTTAAATAAGGAGAAATAATGCAAGAGAGAAAAAGAGTTTTAGTAAAATTTTCAGGAGAGGCTTTAGCAGGTGAAAATGGCTTTGGCATAGAAAATTCTATTTTAAAATTCATAGCTTCAGAGATTAAAGAACTTATAAAAAATCAAATAGAAGTAGGCATAGTTATAGGTGGTGGCAATATTATTCGCGGAGTAAGTGCTGCTAAGGGCGGATTGATTAAAAGGACAAGCGGCGATCATATGGGAATGCTTGCTACGGTTATCAATGCTATTGCCATTCAAGAAGCCTTGGAAAGCTCTGGGCTTGAAGTGAGGGTTCAAAGTGCTATTCAAATGGAAGCATTTTGCGAAACTTATATCATGAGAAGAGCACAAAGACACTTAGAAAAGGGTCGTGTTGTGGTTTTTGCTGCAGGCACTGGAAATCCTTATTTTACTACAGATACAACAGCTATTTTAAGAGCTGTAGAAATTGATGCAGATATGGTAATAAAAGCTACAAAAGTTAATGGAGTTTATGATAAAGATCCAAAAAAATTTGATGATGCAGTATTTTTAAATACTTTAAGTTATGATGAGGCTATGCAAGATAATATTAAAGTGATGGATGATACAGCGATAGCTTTAGCTAAAGACAACAAACTTCCTATAGTGGTTTGTAATATGTTTGAAGAGGGTAATTTGCTTAAAATTATACAAGGCGATACTAGCCTTTGTTCAATCGTTAAAAATAATTAAGGAGAAAATTATGGATAAAAGAATAGAAGAAGTAGCGGCAAAAGCTTTGGAAAAAATGGGCAATGATAGATATCGCCTTTCTTTAGTGGTGGCAAAAAGAGCAGAGCAATTAGCAAATGGTGCGACTCCTTTAGTGGATTTTGATAAAAATAAAAATAAACTTGCAGATATAGCTTTATATGAAATTGCAGAAAATAAAATCACTTTAGAGGGTTTAGTTGAAACCAATCGATGAAGAATTATTGCTTGAACAATTAATCGATAATGTAAAAAATTGTAAAGATTTAGAAGTTGCTAAGGCTTTACTTTTCGAAATTTGTGGCCATGATGCCATTCTTGAAAAAGCAGTAGATTATTGTATATTTTGCCATGAAGGGCAGTTTAGAAAAAGTGGAGAGCCTTATGCGGTACATCCTATTTTAGTAGCAACACTGGTTGGATTTTTAAGTGAAAATAAAAGCAATATTTTAGCTGCTTTATTGCATGATGTGATCGAAGATACAAACTGCACCGAAGAAGAACTTAGAGAGCAGTTTGGTTCTGAGGTTTTAAAACTTGTTTTAGGGCTTACTAAAATTATAGAAATTAGAGAAGATAATCTCATTTCATCAAAATCTAAAAAAAGTTTAACTAAATCAGCCTTGACTTTCAGAAATATGCTTTTAGCAAGCATTGAAGATGTTGGGGTTTTGATTGTGAAGTTATGCGATAGACTGCATAATATGCTTACTCTTGATATTCTAAGAGAAGATAAGCAAAAAAGAATCAGCGAAGAAACTTTGGTTGTATATGCCCCAATAGCTCATAGACTTGGTATTTCAAGCATAAAAAATTATTTGGAAGATCTTAGTTTTAAATATCTTATGCCAGATGAGTATAAGCTTATTGACAATTATATCAATTCCAATAATCAAGAAATGCAATTAGGTTTAAATGAATTTATTTCCAAAATCGAACTTTTATTTTTGAGTAATGGCTTTAGACAAGGTAGTTTTGAAATTCAAAAACGCATTAAGCATAGTTATTCTATTTATCTTAAAATGCAAAGAAAAGGCATTGGTATTGAAGAAGTTCTTGATTTACTTGGGGTAAGAATTTTGGTTGAAAAAATAAGTGATTGTTACTTAGCTTTGGGAATTTTACATACACATTTTAATCCCTTGGTTTCGCGTTTTAAGGATTATATAGCCTTGCCTAAACAAAATGGTTATCAAACCATACATACCACACTTTTTGATGCTAAAAGTATTATAGAAGCACAAATTCGAACTTTTGATATGCATAAAATTGCGGAATTTGGTATAGCAGCGCATTGGAAATATAAAGAAGATGGCAGCGTGGTTGCACCTCGTCTTGATTGGCTTACAGATATTTCAATGCAAAGTATAAACAATCTTGAAAATGCAGAAGATTATAATGCTATTGAACTTTATGAATATGCTAAAGATAGTCTTTATGTTGAAGATGTTGCAGTTTATTCTCCTAAGGGAGAAATTTTCACTTTGCCTCGTGGTGCAACGGTTCTTGATTTTGCTTATGAAGTGCATACCAAAGTAGGGCTTCATGCAAAAAGTGCTTATGTAAATCGTATTAAAGTGCCTTTGTTAACCGAGCTTAAAAATGGCGATATTGTGCGAGTGGTTACTAGCAATGATAAATTTTATCGCTGTTCTTGGATAGATAGTGTTAAAACAGGAAAAGCAAAAGCAAGTATAAGGGAATTTTGTAAGCAAAAAATCAGAGAGATTAATCTAGCAAGTTCTATTAATATGTTAAGTTTTATTTTTGGAGTTGATAAAAACAGAATTGAAGCTTGGATAGAAAAAGAAAATTTAGTCAGACGTATTAGACAAGTAGCAACAGATAGTGCTTATTTGAAAGATATAGTTAATGGTCTTAAAAAATACGCCAAGAAGTCATATTGGTTTGATAAATATGAGATTAAAGAGCAAAAAATAGGAAATTTTACTCTATATTGTAACCATAAAATTGCTAATGTGGATTTTGATTTTTGTTGCCATCCAAAAAGAGGTGATGCTGTTTTAGCTTTTGTTAAAGGTGGTAACGCTATTGTCCATCATAAGCTTTGCGATAGAGCTGATAAAATGATAGATAATAATCAAGATATGGTATTTATAAAATGGGATTCTAACATCCCTAAATCTTATAAATTGATTTTTTCTTTGGAAAATAAAAAAGGTGTTTTAGCGGAATTTTTGGCATTTTTAGCTAAAATGCAGATAAATCTATTAACAATTAATTTATCAAGTGATTTAAATTCGGCGGTAGATTATTTTGAGATTACAATGGAAATTCCTGATAATATCAACCCAGATAGTGTCAAGGATAGGTTAAAATCTCGTTGTAAGATTTTAGATTTTACATCTTTAAATGATGCTTATAAAGAAGGTTAAAAAGGTTTATTATGGATATAAAAAAAATATTAGCAGAAGTTAAGCGTGGCTGTGCAGAGCTTATTGATGAAGAAAGAATAGAAAAATTAATTAAAAATTATTATGAAAAGGGTGAAAATTTCTTTATAAAGGCAGGATTTGATCCTACAGCACCTGATTTACATTTAGGTCATAGCGTGGTTTTAACAAAAATGGCTTTTTTGCAAAAACATGGGGCTATTGTGCAGTTTTTGATTGGAGATTTTACGGGACAAATTGGTGATCCAAGTGGAAAAAGCGCAACGCGTAAAAAGCTGGATAAAGAGCAAGTTTTAATCAACGCTAAAACGTATGAAACACAGGTTTTTAAGGTTCTGGATAAAGAAAAAACACAGATTAAGTTTAATTCTACTTGGCTTAATGAACTTGGAGCCGCGGGTATAGTAGAGCTTACTTCAACTTTTAGTGTAGCTAGAATGCTTGAGCGTGACGATTTTACCAAGAGATTTAAAGAGCAAAGTCCTATTTCGATTTGCGAGTTTTTATATCCTTTACTTCAAGGATATGATAGCGTGGCTTTAAAAAGTGATATTGAAATGGGCGGAACGGATCAAAAATTTAATCTTTTAATGGGAAGACAGCTTCAAAGAGTTTATAATATAGGAAAAGAACAAGCTGTGATTATGATGCCTTTACTCGAAGGTTTAGATGGTGTAAACAAAATGAGTAAGAGTTTAAATAATTACATTGGTGTTACAGAAAAAGCTAATGATATGTATGCTAAAATTTTAAGTATTAGCGATGAATTGATGTTTAGATATTATGAACTTTTAAGTCAAAAAAGCCTAGAAGAAATCGCGCAAATAAAAAAAGATATAGAACAAGGCAATTTACATCCTAAAAAAGCTAAAGAAAATTTAGCTTTAGAGATTACGGAGCGTTTTCACTCCAAAGAAGAGGCTAATAATGCTAAGTCTGAATTTGATAGAATTCATTCTCAAAATGCTTTACCAAGTGATATGGCTGAGTTTGAAATACAAGGAAAAATTTGGCTTGCTAAGGCTTTGGTTGAATGTGGTTTGGAAAGTTCTACTTCTGCGGCAAGAAGAAGCATTATCGCTAATGCAGTAAGTGTAAATTCTCAAAAAGTTAGCGACGAGCAAATGCATTTAGAACAAGGAGAATACATCTTACAAATAGGTAAAAGAAAATTTGCAAAATTAAAGGTAAAAGAATGAATTTACGACCCTTACAAATAGGAAAACATACTATAAAATATCCCATTTTTCAAGGGGGAATGGGACTAGGCATAAGCTGGGATAGATTAGCTTCTGCAGTTTCTTTAAATGGTGGACTTGGGATCATTTCTTCTGTGGGAACAGGATATTATAAAGAAAGAAAGTATGCGAGTAAAGAATTAAACGCTAAGCCTTATGGAAGTGAAAATTTTTACTCACGCAAGGGTTTGCAAGCTTTAATTAATAATGCAAGAAAAGTTTGTGGCGATGCGCCTTTGGGGTGTAATATCTTATGTGCAAGTAATGATTATGCAAGAATAGCACGCGATGCTTGTGAGGTTGGTTTTAATGTGATTGTTTCAGGCGCTGGACTTCCTACAAATTTACCTGAATTTACTGTAGATTTTCCTGATGTGGCTTTAGTGCCTATTATTTCATCTGCAAAGGCTTTAAAAATTATTTGCAAAAGATGGCAAAGCCGTTACAACCGCCTACCTGATGCAGTGGTTTTAGAAGGGCCAAAAAGTGGAGGTCATCAAGGTTTTACTTATGAGCAGTGCTTAGATCCAAATTATCAGCTAGAAAAATTAATCGCTCCTGTGGTAGAAGAGGCTAAAAATTGGGGATCTTTTCCTGTGATTGCCGCAGGTGGAATTTGGGATAAAAAAGATATAGAAAACGCTATTTCTTTAGGAGCTAGTGGTGTTCAAATGGGAACTCGTTTCATAGGAACTTTTGAATGTGATGCAAGTGAAGAGTTTAAAAGCGTTTTACTAGCTTCTAAAGAAGAAGATATAGAGCTTATTAAATCTCCTGTGGGCTATCCTGCTCGTGGAGTTAGAACCAATCTTTTAAATTTGGTAGATAAAAGAATGGGTCCAAAGATCAATTGTATAAGCAATTGTGTAGCGCCTTGTGGACGCGGAAAAGAGGCGACTAAAGTAGGGTATTGTATAGCAGATAGGCTTTTTGATGCGTGGTCAGGTAAAAAAGAAACAGGACTTTTCTTTACAGGTGCAAATGGATATCGTTTAGATAAACTTATCAGCGTTAAAGAACTTATGGAAAAATTGGTTAATGGTGAATAATGGCTAAAATTTTTGTATTTTTAGTATTTGTTTTCACAACTCTTTTTGGAGCTTATGAAAATGAACTTGCAAATTTCGATAAAAATTTTATCGGTTCTAAAAGTGAAGTACAAGTAAAATTTCACCATCAGCTAAAAAGCCTTTATATACAAAGTGTTATTAATGAAGATGAAAAAACTAAAATTGAAATTTTAAAAAGATTGATCATCAGTTCAAATACTTTAAATTTAGATGACAAGTCATATGCTAATGAGTTAAAAGAAAGTGGTATAAGTGAAGCAAGCATCAATGCTTTAAGAAAAGCTGTTATTAAAGATATTAAGGTTCAAAATATTTCTCAAGACACTGAAAAATCAACTTTTGAACCTATAAAAACAGTTCAAAAAAATGAAAAAAAATCATCTAACGAACAAATAAAAAATACAGAAAAAACAAATTCTAAAACTTCGCAAGCACCAAAGAGTAGTATCGTTTCTAAAGCAAAAAGTGATGATAAAATTTATGTTTTAAAGTCAAGTAAAACAAGTCAAGGTGTAGAGCTTGAATTAAATGCAAATTTAGATAAGAATCAATTAAAAAGTTTTGCTTTAGATGAAAAAGGAAACTATCGTTTTATTAGTGATTTTGATGGGGTTTTAGAAGGAGGTAAAAAAGAGTTTAAATTTGATGACTATCGTTTAGTGATTTCACAATTTAATCCCAAAACCATACGCATAGTGGTTTATGCTAAAGAAAAAATTCCTATTGATATATCTTTTAAAGAAGAAAAAATAATTTTTTCAAAAGAAATTACTAGCCAAAAAAAGACTGAGCAAGTTAGTAAAATTTCAGAGAAAAAGCAAGATCAAAAAACAGAAATTAAAACCAAAGTTTTAGAAATAAAAAAACAAGATAAAAAAACCAATAACGAAAAAGAAGATCAAGGACCTTTATATGTTTTAGATGTGGATAAAATTTCTAACGCTGTGGTGTTAAATTTGAGCGATGATTTGGATGAAAAAGAAATAGCAATATTTGAAACCAAAGATCAAAAATTCCGATATGTTGTAAGTTTTAAAGGTGTGTTAGAAGGTAATAGAAAAAGCTTTACCTTTGGACAAAATACAATTGTCGTTACGCAATATAATCCAAAAATTGTTCGTGTGGTTTTGAGTGCTCCTAAAGAATTTAAACTTTTAAAAAAATTGGATAATAAAAATCTCACTTTAGGTTTTCATGCGCAAACTTCAAGTCAAAGTGTAGATAAAAAAGCAACTCAAAGCTTTAATAAAACCTTAAGTACGAGATACAAATCAGGAAAACTTATAGTTATCGATGCGGGGCATGGTGGAAAAGATAGCGGTGCTCTAAGTGATAAAAAAGGAAGTTTAAAAGAAAAAGATATAGTTTTAAGCGCGGCTTTAAAACTTGGAAATGAACTTAAAAAACGCGGTTATAAAGTGCTTTACACTAGAAGTTCGGATAAATTTATCAATCTTCGCGATAGAACTAAATATGCTAATGATAAAAGTGCGGATTTGTTTATTTCTATACATGCTAATGCAGCACCCAATGCTGCCAAGGCTAAAAGTAGCGAAGGCGTGGAAACTTTCTTTTTAAGTCCTGCAAGAAGCGAAAGAAGTAAAAAAGCAGCAGAAAAAGAAAATCAAGGGGATTTTGAAGAGATTAATTATTTCTCAAAACAAAGTATTTTAAATTTCTTAAATCGTGAAAAAATCGTTGCTTCAAATAAACTAGCCATTGATGTACAAAAAAATATACTCACTCAAACACGCAAAAAGTATAAAATTGTAGACGGCGGCGTAAGAGAAGCACCTTTTTGGGTTTTAGTGGGTGCGCAAATGCCTGCAATTTTGATTGAAATTGGCTATATCACACATCCAAATGAAGGTAAAAGAATCGCCAATAAAGCTTTTCAAGATTTATTGGTTAAGGGTATTGCTGATGGAGTTGAGAGTTATTTTTATAACAACCGATGAAAAAAGCTAAGCTAATTTTTAAGGATAATACTCCTTTTTCTTTGGATTTTGATGATTTTTATTTTAATTCCAAAGATGGCTTAAATGAAAGCAAATTTGTTTACACCCATTCTTTTGAATGGAAAAATCAAGAAAATTTCATTATCGCAGAGAGTGGTTTTGGTATAGGTTTAAATTTTTTTCTTACTTTGAAACGCTTTTTAGAAACCACTCCTTCTAAGCGTCCCAAAAAACTTTTTTATATCAGTATAGAAGCTTTTTATATCGAAAAAGAACAATTAAAAGAAATTTATCAAAAACTAGGATTTTATGAAGAGTTTAAAGAGTTTTTAGAGCAATTTTTAAAATTTTATCCTAAAGCTAAAGAAGGAATTTATCGTTTTTATTTTGAAGATTGTTTTTTAGATCTTGTTTTTGAAGATATTGCTATTTTAAAAGAATTAGATTTTAAAGCTGATGTTTGGTATTTAGATGGATTTTCTCCAAATAAAAACTCGCAAATGTTTGATGAAAAATTAATTTTTGAAGTGGCAAGACTTTCTAAAAAAAATGCACAAATTTGCACCTTTTCTTCGGCAAGTTTTTTACAAAAAAATTTAAAAAAATATGGCTTTAGAGTAGAAAAAACAAAAGGTTTTAGAAAAAGAGAAATGATTAAAGCTTATTTGGAAAATGAGCTTGAGTTTAAAGATAAAGAAGCGTATTTTTCAAGAACATTTTCATCTTTAAAAAATAAAAAAGTAGCTATTATTGGCGCGGGTATATCAAGTGCTGTTTTAGCTTATGAGCTTAGTTTAAGGGGTTTTGAAATAGATGTTTTTGAAAAACATTTAGAATTAGGCAAGGGTGCAAGCGGAAATGAAAGTGGAATTTTAAGCTCTTTAATCTTAAAGCCTAAGGTAAATTTAGGGGAGTTTTCAGAGCTTTCTTTTATAGAGGCAAGTCGTTTTTATAGACAAATTTTAGATTTAGAATTTAAGGGTGTAGTCGAGTTTGCACATAATGATTTGATGCAAGAAAGATTTGACACACAAAGAGAAAATGTTTTGCTTAAAATTTCAAAAAATCAAGCTTTTTTAGAAGATGGTGGAGTGATTTTTCCAAAAAATTTGGTTAAAAATCTTTTTGAAAAAAGTAAAGCTTGTATATATTTTAATCATGAATTTCAAGCTTATAAATTTGAAAATGAGTGTTTTGCTTTAAAATTTAAAAATAATATTGTTAAAAGTGATTATGCGGTTTTGATTTATGCTATGGGTGCAGATACAAAAGATTTTGTTTTTTATGATGAGATGAAATTAAGTAAAGTAAGAGGTCAAGTTACACACCTAAAACCTTTTTTAGACTCTCCATTTCCTTTATCTTCTAAGGCTTATATTTGTCCTATAAAAGGTGATTTGCAAGTGATTGGAGCAAGTTATGATAGACTTGATACAAGTTTAGAATCAAAAGAAGAAGATGATAAACAAAATATAGAAAATATAGCCGAATTTATAGATAAAAATACAAAATTAGAAATTATAGGTTCTAAGGTAGGTTTTAGATCTTATTCGAGTGATCGCTTTATGATAGTCGGAAATGCTTATGATGAAGTGTTTTATAAAGAAGAATATAAAGCTTTATTATGGACAAAAAACAAGGAGCAAAAACCAGCTAAAATGTCTTGTAATTTGTATTTTAATTTTGCTCATGGATCAAGGGGTTTTAGCACAAGTGTTTTAGCGGCAAGGTATTTGTGTGCATTGATAAATAATGAACCCTTGTGTTTAGAAAAAAAATATATCCACGCTATTCACCCTGCGAGATTTTTGATTCGCAAACTCAAAAAAGGCTTATGATTAAACTTTAATTAAGATTGATACTAATATTTGCTTATGAGAGTAAGTTTTTAATTTTATTTTAACTTCCTTTATTTTATTATTATAGAGAATAAATTTCATGTTATAAAGGAAATATAATGATTGATTATCATCAAATAGAGTCGCGTTTATCGGCTCTTGAAAAGCTTCCTTCTTTAAAAGACAATGATAGCATTGCAAAAGCATTAGAAAAGTCAGGTTTTTCTAGAAGGGATTTTATGAAATGGGCAGGTGCTATGACGGCATTTTTGGCTTTACCAGCGAGTTTTACTCCTATGGTAGCAAAAGCTGCTGAGCTTGCTGATAGACTTCCTGTTGTGTGGCTTCATATGGCTGAGTGTACAGGCTGTAGTGAGAGTTTGTTAAGAAGTGATACTCCAACGATTGATAGTTTGATTTTTGATTATATTTCTTTAGAATATCACGAAACAGTGATGGCTGCAGCAGGTTGGCAAGCTGAAGAAAATTTAGAAAGTGCCATTCAAAAACATAAAAATAAATACATTTTAATGGTTGAAGGTGGCATCCCTATGGGTGATACAGAGCATTTTTTAACCATAGGTGCACATGGAAAAACAGGCTATGAACTTTCAAAAATGGCAAGTGAAAATGCTTTGGCTATTTTTGCTATAGGAACCTGTTCTAGCTTTGGAGGAATCCAAGCAGCAAGACCAAATCCTAGTAATGCGCAGCCTTTAAGCAAAGTAACAAGCAAAACTGTGATCAATGTTCCAGGCTGTCCTCCAAGTGAAAAAAATATAGTGGGTAATGTGCTTCATTATTTATTATTTGGCGAGTTACCAGCACTTGATGTATATAATAGGCCAAAATGGGCTTATGGCTTAAGAATTCATGATCTTTGTGAAAGACGCGGACATTTTGATGCGGGTGAATTTGTGCATGCCTTTGGAGATGAAGGAGCAAAACAAGGTTTTTGTCTTTATAAAGTAGGTTGTAAAGGGCCTTATACTTTCAATAACTGTTCAAGAGAAAGATTTAACCAGCACACTTCTTGGCCTATTCAAGCAGGGCATGGTTGTATAGGTTGTTCTGAGCCTGATTTTTGGGATACTATGGGACCTTTTGAAGAACCTATGGCTAGTCGTAAATTTGATACTGTTTTTGGTTTGGGCGCGGATAGTGTTTCAGATAAAATCGGCATAGGCGTGCTTACGCTCACAGGTGTTGCTATAGCAGCGCACGCAGTTATATCTTCCATGCAAAAAGATAAGGAATAAAAATGAGTCAAAAAATAATCGTAGATCCTATTACAAGAATTGAAGGGCATTTAAGAGTTGAAGTTGTTGTTGATGATAACAATGTGGTAAAAGAAGCTTATGCGGGCTCTACTTTGTGGCGTGGTATTGAAACCATAGTAAAAGGGCGTGATCCAAGAGATGCAGGTTTTATGACGCAAAGAATTTGTGGAGTTTGCACTTTTTCACATTATAAAGCAGGTATAGTTGCTGTTGAAAATGCTTTAGGTATTACTCCACCTTTAAATGCGCTTTTAACAAGAACTTTAATGAATGCGGCTTTATTTTTACACGATCATATCGTGCATTTTTATCAACTTCATGGGCTTGATTGGGCTGATGTGGTAAGTGCTTTAAGTGCTGATGTTAAAAAAGCAAGCGATGAAGCTTTTAAATACACTCCAAATCCTTATGCAACAGGTGCAGATAAACTTCTTGAAGTGCAACAAAGACTTAAAACTTTTGTAGATAAAGGAAATTTAGGACCTTTTGCTAATGCATACTATGGTCACCCAACTTATCGTTTAAGTCCTGAGCAAAATTTAATCGTTCTTTCTCACTATTTAGAATGCTTAAGAATCCAAAGAATCATTGCTCAATGTATGGCGATTTTTGGAGCTAAAAATCCACATCCACAAAGCTTAACTGTTGGTGGTGTAACTTGCGTTATGGATTTGCTTGATCCTGCAAGAATGGGTGAATATATGGTTAAATTCCAAGAAGTACAAGACTTTGTTAATCGCGCGTATTATCCTGATCTTGTGATGGCAGGAAAAGCTTATGCACATGAAGCAAGCGTTTTAAATGATATAGGGGTAAATAATCTTTACACCTTTAAAGAATTCCAAATCGGAAGAGATGAATGGCTTTTTGAAAGTGGTATTATCAAAAATGGAGATTTAAGCAAGGTTTATGAAGTAGAAGAAGATAAGATTACTGAAGAGGCAACTCATTCTTGGTATGCAGACAATGAACCTTTACATCCTTATGAGGGCAAAACAAATCCAAATTATACAGGACTTGTAGATGGGGAAAGCGTAGATCATCATGGAAATCATGTTCATTCTAAAGTGTTTGATACTAAGGGTAAATATAGCTGGATTAAAGCTCCACGCTATGAAGGAAATCCTATGCAAGTAGGACCTTTAGCAAATATCGTTGTAAATTATGCTAAGGGTAATCCAAATGTTGTTCCTGTAGTAGATGAGTTCTTAAAAGAAACAGGACTTCCTTTAAATGCTGTATTTAGTACACTTGGAAGAACAGCTGCGCGTTGTATTGAAGCAAAAATCGTTGCAAATAATGCTTTAAAAGCGTTTAATAATTTAGTTGAAAATTTAAAAGTAGATCAGAGTACTTGCGCGCCTTATGTGATCGATAATTCTAAAGAATACAAAGGACGCTATATGGGGCATGTGCCACGCGGAACATTAAGTCATTGGTGTAGAATTAAAAATGGCGTCATTGAAAACTGGCAAGCTGTGGTGCCTTCTACTTGGAATGCAAGTCCAAAAGACGCAAATGGCGTAGGTGGAAGTTATGAGCAATGTTTGATAGGACTTAAAATCGCTGATGTAAAACAACCGCTTGAAATCATTAGAAAAATTCACTCTTATGATCCTTGTATTGCTTGTGCGGTGCATGTAATGGATACTAAGGGCAATAATCTAAGCGAATATAAAGTGAATGTCAATTTATAAGGAGGCTTTCATGCAAAACAAAGAAGAAAAATTGCAAAGAAAAGCTGAATATGAATTTAGCATAGGTTTGCGTTTAACGCACTGGGTAAGAGCTATTGCTATAGTGATTCTTATTGGCACAGGATATTATCTTTCTTATGTGTTTCAAAGTCCTATTAGTAACGGCGAACCCGTAAATTTTATGCAAGCAAAATACCGTTTAGTACATCAAGCGGTGGGTTTTGTTTTAATCGCTTGTATTATTTTTAAAGTATATTTGTTTTTTTGTGACAAGGTGAGTGCAAAAGAACGCAGAAGTGTATGGGATATTTTTAATATCAAATTATGGATAGAACAAGTAAAATTTTACATTTTCTTAGGAAAACATCCGCATTTAAAAGGGGTTTATAATCCTTTGCAATTTGTAACTTATTTTTTCTTTTATCTTGTGATGTTAGGTATCATTCTTACAGGGCTTATTCTTTATACTCATACTTACCATGAGGGCTTAGGTGGGCTTTTATATCATATTTTAAGACCACTTGAAGCTGCAATGGGCGGTTTGGCTGATGTAAGAACTTATCATAGAATTTTGATGTGGGTGATTATGATTTTTGTACCAGTACATATTTACATGGCGATTTTTAACGCAGTAAAAGGTAAAGATGGTGCTATGGATGCTATTATTAGCGGATATAAATTTGTAAAAGAAGAAAAGCATTGAAATTCTTAGTCCTTGGAATAGGCAATATCATGTTTGCAGATGAAGGCTTAGGCGTTCATCTTTGCAAACAACTTGAAAAAAACTACAAATTCACTCATCCTGAATTTACTTTAGATTTTGTTGATGGTGGAACTTTGGCTTTGCAACTTAGCTATATCATCGCTAGGTACGATAGACTTATCGTTTTAGACTGCATAGAAGCGCAAGATGCGAGTATAGGAGATGTATTTTTCTTTCCTTATGATGCTATGCCTAATAAAATTAGCTGGAGTGGAAGTGCTCATGAAATAGAAATGCTTCAAACCTTGCAATACATGGAACTTGCAGGAGATTTGCCTAAAACACACATCTTAGCTTGTGTGCCAAAGCGTATCGAAGCGATGAGTTTTAAGCTCTCAGATGAGCTTATACAAGGGGTTAAAATCATGGAAAAAACTTTACTTGATTTTTTAAACAAGGAAGGTTTTGTTTATGAGAAGATTGCGGATTTTTCCTTGCAAGAATTAGCCGATATTTCTTATAAAAATTTCTAAATTTTTGTTCTAAAATTCATAGCTTTATTTAAAGAGATTAAATCCACATTTTCTAAATTTACACCACTTGGAATTCCTTGAGCGATTTTACTAAAAGTTAGGTTTAAGCCTTTAAATTTATCTTCTATAAAAAAGATAGTTGCATCAGAATTAATGCTATGTGTCAATGCAAAAATGAGCTCAGAGATATTTAGCTTAAGTATGATTTGCTTTAGTTTTTCAAGTTTTTCTTCATTTAACCCATCTAAAACAAAATATAGCCCATTGTAACTTTGACTCTCTTCGAGTGTTAGTATATCTTTTGGGCTTTCAACTATACATAAAATGTTTTTATTTCTTTCTTCATTGCTGCAAATTTCGCAAAGCTCATTTTCACTTAAAGCACCGCATTGCTCACAAGGTTTTATAAAGCGGATAGCATTTTCTATATTGTGTGCGAGTTTCATACCATCGATTTGATTATTTATGCAAAGGTGATAAGCAAGCCTTATGGCGGTTTTTTTTCCTATGGTAGGTAAATTTGCAAAACTTTCAACAAGTTCGTTGAATTTTTCTAGGCCTTTTGCCATTATTTTTCTTTATCTCCAAAGAAAATTTTAAAGCAATGCTTTCCATCATCATAAAAATAAATCAAATCAAAATTATGCAGTTTGCATACCTCTGAAACTATATAAAGTCCTAGCCCCATACCTTTAACCTGATTGTGTTTTTCTCTTGCGAAAGCTTCAAGATAATGTTCTATAGGCTCTGCTAAAGGCTTGCCTGGATTTTTAATAGTAAAACATTCTTTACAACAAAAAAGCTCACAAGTGCCATTGTTTGAGTATTTTAAGGCATTATCGATAAGATTTTTTAAAATTACAGAGAAAATTTCCATATCAACATTGATTAAAGCATCATATCTAATATCAACTTTTACAACTTTATTAAAATCATCTCTCATAAGGTGTTCTTTAGCTTCCTCAAGTATAGTGCTAAAACGACTAGGTTTAAAGTGTAAGTTGTAGTTTTTTGAAAATAAATTTTCGATTTTGGCAAATTCATTGATCAAAGAATCCATACGTAAAAATATAGCGATAAGTCTTTCTTTTTGTCTGTCTTCTTTGATCATTTCAGAAATGATTCTCCCTTTTCCTATAGGAGTTTTTAACTCATGCATAATTGTTCTTAGGAAAAGTTGTCTTGATTGGATTAATTCTTGATTTTTTTTAAAAGCTTTTTGAAATTCAAAGGCGATTTTGCCTACTTCATCTTCTTGATAATCTAAAAAATCAGGTTGCTCCCCATTTGCAACTTTAGCAACTTGCCTTCTTAATTTTTTTAAAGGTTCTAAAGATTTTAATACCGAAAAATACATAAAAACAACCAACAAAGAAAAAGAAAAAAATCCTATTAATAAAAGATTATAAACTCTATCGCTAGTATTTTCTTCATATAAGCCATCAAAATCTTTACATTGAACATCAAAATAAAGATTGCTATGATATTTTAAAGAAGAAAGGGTGCAAAATTCTCCATTTGCTTTAAAAAGTGATTGTCCATTATTTCTTATGCTTTTTACAAGATAGGGATTTTGTATAGTATTAAAACCGCTATTTTCAAGATAGGATCCTATTTTAGCACCTGAAGTGTTTTCATAGGAGATGAGTAAATTTTTTATAAGATTTTCTTGTTTTAAACTTTCTTCTTCGTTGTAAGCACTTCCTTCTATTTTCAAAAGAACGATAAAAAGCACACAAACTAAGAAAAAAGTAACAACAAATAAAATAATTAGCTTGGTATAAATAGAATAATTTTTTGTCATCCTATTAGTTTATATCCTATACCTCTAACAGAAAAAATATGTTTTGGAGATTTTGAACTATCTCCTATTTTTACTCTTAATCGACCAATGATAACATCAAGACTTTTAGAATCTTTATCTTTTAGATTTTTACAGCGACTTACAAGCTGTTCTCTTGAAACGCTATATCCGTGCTGCTGGATAAGGTATTCTAAAATTTCAAACTCAGCAGGAGTAAGTGTTAAAACCTTATCTTCATAGGTGATCTCATGCCTTCTCTCATCGATTTTGAAAGCAGAATTAATATTTTCATTATTTGCGTGTTCAACTCTTTTTGTGCGACGAATAAGACTCATAATCCTTGCATACATTTCTTTTGGATCGTAAGGCTTTGGTAGGTAATCATCAGCACCAATTTGAAGCCCTACAACCTTATCGCTTAAGTCGCCTCTAGCTGATGAGATAATAATGGGAATATTGCTTTTTTGTCTGATTTCTCTACAAACTTCAAGACCATCAATTCCTGGTAAAGTTAAATCCAAGATTAGGCAATCATAGCCTTGAACGCCTACATTTAAGGCGCTTTTAGGATTTTCAAAATTTGTGATTTTAATATTAAACTGCGCTAAATACTCAGATAATAATTGCGCAAAATCAGGATCATCTTCTATCATCAACACATTAATCATTTTAGTATCCTTTAAATTTTATCTAAGATTTATAATATTTGCATAATTTTATTTAAAATTTGATAAATTATTGATTTTATTTTTGCTAAAATTAGATTTTTGAATTTTTAAGATTAAAATTCTAGCAAAATTTTAAATTTTTTAAAGGAATAATGTGGAAATAAGTTATTATGAAATTCTTGAAATCACGCAAAGTGCTGATAAAGAAACCATAAAAAAAGCCTATAGAAAAATGGCTTTAAAATACCATCCCGATAGAAACCAAGGCGATAAAGAAGCAGAAGATAAATTCAAGCTTGTTAATGAAGCCTATGAAGTTTTAAGCAATGATGAAAAGCGAGCTATTTATGATAGATATGGAAAAGATGCTTTAAAAGGCGGTGGATTTGGTTCTAATAGCTCAGGTTTTGGTGGTTTTGAGGATTTAGGAGATATATTTTCTAGTTTTTTTGGAGAAGGCTTTGGCTCATCATCGCGTCGTAGAAAGAGTTCAAATGATGAGAAAATCCCTTCCGATTTTATCGTTAATTTAAAATTAAGTTTTAAAGAAGCGGTTTTTGGTTGCAAGAAAAATATAGATTTTACTTATAAATGTTCTTGTAAAACTTGTAATGGAACAGGGGCTAAAGATGGAAAACTTCAAACTTGTCCAAAGTGTCAAGGTAGAGGACAGGTTGGAATTTCTCAAGGTTTTATCACTTTTGCACAAACTTGCCCTGATTGTCAAGGAAGTGGAGAAAAGGCTAGTGAAAAATGTAGCGATTGTAAAGGTTTAGGTTATAATGAAAGCAAAGATAGTGTAGAACTTAATATCCCAGAAGGTGTAGATACAGGTATGAAACTTCGTGTCAATGCTAAAGGCAATATCTTAAAAAATGGCACTAGAGGGGATATGTATGTTAAGATCATTGCTGCCGAAGATGATACTTTTATCAGAGATGATGACGATATATATATAGAATTTCCAGTGTTTTTTACTCAAGCTATTTTAGGACAAAGTATCAAAGTACCTACCATACGCGGTGAAGCAAGTTTAAATTTACCAAAGGGTGCTAAAGATGGGCAAAGATTTGTTCTTGAAAAAGAAGGAGTAAAAGATGTTCATAGTTCTCGCATAGGAAATCAAATCGTTCAAATTTCTATCAAATTCCCAACTTCTTTAAACGATGAACAAAAAGAACTTTTAGAAAAACTAAGTGAAAGTTTTGGTATCAAAGATGGTATGCATCAAGAGCAAAAAGGGCTTTTTGAAAAAATCGCTAATTGGTTTAAGTCCTAATTTTCCTAAAGCTTTTTAGCTTGGGAAAATCTTTTTTTATATAAATTTAAGTTTTAAAAATCAGGCATAAAAAAAGGCGGGGTAAAACCCCGCCTTGAAGTTAGACTTGAAAACTTTTTAGAATTTGTAAAGAGCTTGAAGTCTTACAGCATCGTGATGAGTGCTTTCAGGATCTGTATTAACATTTACATAAGAGTAGAATGCTGAGAAGTTAAGTTTTGGAGAGTATTTGTAATCTACTCTTGCAACAGCTTCAAGTTTCTTACCACCATTGCCAATTTCCCCTGTTTTTGTTCCACCGTATACAAAGTCAGCACCAACGCGAACTGTTTCATTAAAAGTATATCCAGCAGTTACATAACCAAAGATATTTCTACCAATATCGCCATTTAAATTAGAACCATTAGTATAGAAAATTTCTTCACCTGCAAGCAAAGAGCCAAGATTACCTTGATCTTCAATTGTGGTTAAAGTAACTTTATCTTTTTTACCATAGTATAAACCACCAAGGCTAGCATCCCAACCATTTAATTCAACACTACCTCTTAAAGCGAAGAAATTACCGTTAGCTGCTTGATTTGAAAGTGCATTTTTAAGTTTGCTATCCAAGGAATTTCCTAGGTAAGCACCTTCGATGGTCCAGTTGATTCCATCAAAGATAGTTGTGCTATAAGCTGCATCTACAGCATATAAGAATGCATTATCACTCATATAAGCTAACCATAATTGAGGATTAAATTGTCCACCTAAGAATTCATAAGAACCTATGGCAGCAGCACCATAAAGATTTTTATCCCAGTTTAAAGCACCGCTTGTATCGCTATCACCTTGAGGATTTCCACGATTAAATTGAACTCCTGTAATTTTGTTACTACCAGGATCTTGAGTGATTATTACAGTAGAGTCTGAAGCTTCGTTGAAACTATCTACTGCAAAAGCAGCTAGAGTTAAACCATCGATGCTGTTGTTTACTACTTTAATACCTGTTCCAACTAAACCATCAACTCCATTATCAGTCCAGATAGTGTTTAGTTGTTGTTTACCAGCAATTACGCTTGTTGCAACATCTTCATTTGTATAAGTTAAATATAATTGGCGAACACTTAAGGTATCACTTGTGTTGCTGATGCTATTTTCACCATAACCACCATCTTTCGAATTATAGTCAAATTGAACAAAAGCTTTGAAGTTATCAGCTATAGCGGCATTAAAGTTAACTTGTGCTCTGTATTTATGATCTTGTTTACCAGAAATACCAGAACCATAATTATCATTGCTCCATGGATTGCTACTTTCATATCTGTATCTTAATACTCCAGATACATCGATATCTTTGATCGCTTCTTCAAGTGGAGTAGCGTTAGCTGCTGAAAAAGCACCTGCAGCAAGAGCTGCAACTAAACTAAGTTTAACTAGTTTCATGAGAATTCTCCTTGTCAAAAATTAATAAAACATCGTAATTGTAGCACATAAATTTGGAGTTTTTTCTTAAGAAGCACTTAAAATAGTAAAAATTTTAAATCTGAAGGATAAAAACATCTAAAGAAAAGCCTAGCTAAAGGGATTTAAGCTAGGCGTGTAATTTTAAGGAGTTTTTCTTATGAATGTTTTTCGGTTCGTTTAGAAGTATAAGTCTAAAAAGTAAACGAGAAGTAATATATAGTTGTTTTAAATTATTTTGATAAAAAAACAAGTAAATTTTTACAAGCTAGGGATAAAATTTTATAAGTTTCATCAAAATTCCCACTATACCAAGGATCAGGGACTTCATTATAGTTTAGACTAGGACTAAAATCAGTGATTTTTAAAACTTTGTTTTGGGTGTTGGTGAAGTTTTTTAAAACATTTTTGAAGTTGGAATTGTCCATAGTGATTAAAAAATCGCTTTCATCGCAAAGCTTTTGAGTGAGTTTTTTGCTTATGAAATTTTTGTGTTCTATGTTAAGTTGGGCAAGCTTGTTTTTGGTACCATAGTGCATACCTTCTCCATCGTGTTCTCCTGAAGTTCCAGCACTGCTTATAAAAAATTCTTTTTCTAAATTTGCTTTTTTGACAAGATCTTTCATGATAAATTCTGCCATAGGTGAACGGCATATATTGCCTAAGCATATAAAGAGTATTTTTTTCATTTTTATCCTTGAGTTTTAATTAAAAATTATAAAAAATATCATACAATAAATCCATGGAAAATTTCAATAGAACTTTGCTTGTGTGTTGGTTTGGTGTTTTTACCACAAGTATGGGGCTTAGTCAAATCGCTCCGATTTTGCCTTTTTATATCAAAGAACTAGGACATGTTAATACGAGTGAAATAGCGTTTTATTCAGGACTTGCTTTTGGGATCACTCCGCTTTTTATGGCTGTTTTTTCGCCTTTATGGGCTTTTTTAGGTGCAAAGTATGGTTATAAAAATATGCTTCTTCGTGCAAGTTTTGGGATGTCGGTTTTAACCTTATGGCTCAGTTTTGCTCATAGTGCTTTAGAAGTGGTTTTTGTGCGGGGTTTAACAGGAGTAATTTCAGGTTTTACTTCTGCTGCTGTTGTGTTTATCGCTGTAATAGCGCCTAAAGAAAAAGTCGCTTATGCTTTAGGAACTCTTTCTACGGCTTCTATAAGTGGAAGTTTGCTTGGGCCTTTGTTTGGTGGCTTTGTGGCTGAATTTTTTAGCATTAGTGCGGTTTTTGATGTGGTGGCTTTTTTGATCGCTTGTTCTTTTGTGACGATTTATTTTTTCATCCATGAAAGAAAAATTCAAAAAGAGGCGAAGAAAAATACCCAAAAAGTAAAAGAAAACAAAACCCTTATCATCGTTCTTTTTATCACTACTTTTGTGATACAATTTGGTACTTTTGGAGTGATGCCGATTTTAAGTATTTATGTTGAGCAAATTCATCAAGGTGGAACTTTAGCTCTTTGGGCGGGTATAGTGGTGGCTGCAAGTGGGATTAGCAATCTTTTTTTCGCACCAAAACTTGGAAAAATCGCTGATAAGATAGGGCCTAGTAAGATTATTTTTGGAGCTTTGATATTTTGTGGAATTTGCTTTTATTTGCAGGCTGTAGCAAGTAATGTTTATATGCTTATTTTTGTGCGTTTGCTTATAGGTATAGGGCTTGGAGGGCTTTTGCCTTGTGTGAATGCCTTGCTTAAAAAAAGCGTGAGTGCTAAAAATTTAAGTGTGATTTTTGGTTTTAATCAAACTTGTCAATTTTTGGGAAATTTTTGTGGTGCTTTTGGTGGAGGGCTTATGGCTTCGCATTTTAGCGTGGAATTTGTTTTTACTTTTGTGTGTTTGATTTTTATCATTAATGCTTTTATTTTCTTAGCGTTTGAGAAAAAATATATCTTTTCAAATCAAGGTTTATAAATTTAGAAAGGTTTAAAATGGAAATGATTTTATTTGTTTTAGTGATGATTTTGCTTGTGCTTTTGTTTGTAGTGCTTTTTAGGCAGTATAAAAGCCCTAAAATAGAAGAAAAAAGCACGCAAAGTTGCAGCTTAAATCCATAGGAGAATTAAGTGTTTTTCAGGTTTTTAGTAAAGAGATTGTCACTAAAAAAGATAGTGCTTTTAATGGAATTTGGAAAAATCTTTTAGGATGGTCTTTGAGTGAAAGACAGATTGCTTTGATTTTTGAATTTGAGATCACTTTCTTGTATGATTTAAGGGATAAAAACTTTGATATTTTGCCTTTAGGGGACGATGCTTATAAGATCATCATGCCAGAGTGTAGATACAAACACAGCATCATAGATATGAAATTTTATGATGAAAAAAATGCTAAATTTTTACCTTTTTTACTGCCTGATTCTATCAATAGTACGGGAATTAATTTTAGCGAAAGTGATAAAAACAAACTCATAAAAGAAGCCAAAGATGAGGTTAAAGACTTGTCTTTAAATCTTATCCAAAATTTAGAAAGCAAAATTCATAAAAGTGCTAAGGATACTTTAGAAGCTATTGCTAAAGGTTTTGGGGCTAAGAGAGTGGAATTTGAATTTAAGGATAACACGCAAAAGCTAGATGTAAACTAGCTTTTTTCTTTTCTTGCTTGAGTGATGCTTAGTTTGTTATTTTGTAAATTTTTTGATTATTTCATAGTTTTGTAAAAGCTGTTCAAAAGAAAAATTTAAATTTGAAGGAGAAGTTGAGGGTAGGGCTACGGCTTTTAAATGAGAGTGAAATTTAGTAAAAAATTTATAAGCACTTTGTCCGGTGGTAAAAATGGCTTGGATTTTGGCTTGAGAAAGGATCAGGTTTAAATCATTAGCTTTTGCATAACTTATGGTTTTATCATCTGAATTTTTTATCTTGCAACTTTGAAGTACATCCCAAAGAGCGATATGTTTTTTTCTTAAAAAGGCTTGTTGTTCTGTGATATTTTCTAATTTTACATCAAAAAGTGTTTCTAGTATAGGCCAAAAACGATTTCTTGGGTGTTGATAATAAAAGCCGTCTTGTCTTGATTTAATAGAAGGAAAAGAGCCCAAAATTAAGATTTTAGAATCCTTGTCAAAAAAAGGCTCAAAAGGATGAGTTAGAAATTCACTCACTCGCACAAATCCACAGAAATTTTTCCGTTTTTAATTTCGCTGATTTTAACTTTTAAGCTTTGGTTTTCGCTTAAATTAAGATGCTTGCTTTTTGAACTATGCAATAAACCATCAACACCATTTTTAAGTTCCACAAAGGCTCCAAAAGGAGCGATTTTTTTAACAATACCTTGAAATTCTTGCCCAAGTTCAAAGTCTGATATATCTTTGTCTTTAGAGCCTTTTTTAGTTCCTTTTTGAGAGCTTGTGATGTTTATGATGTAGTCTTTTGCGGCTTTGATTTGTTCGTTTTGATTACCTGCTATTTTTACTTCACCTTTTTCGCGATCTAAGTCTATAGAAACGCCAAATTTTTCTATGATTTCTTTGATGGTTTTTCCAGCTTGCCCTATGATATCAACGATTTTTGAAGGATCAACGCTAAAAAGCTCAAGTTTAGGTAAAACTTCTTCATTGACTACGATTTCTTTGGCGGCTTCTTCCATGATATTTAGGATGTGAATTCTTCCTTCTTTGGCTTGGTATAAAGCTTGTTTTAGTGTTTCTTGATCGATTCCGCCTAGTTTTATATCCATTTGAAGAGCAGTAACGCCGTCTTTGCTTCCTGCTACTTTAAAGTCCATATCCCCATCATGATCTTCAAGTCCCATGATATCTGTTAAAACAGCAAATTTGCTATCTTCAAAGATAAGCCCCATGGCTACTCCTGCAACAAGTTTTAAGCTTGGCACTCCTGCTGCTTTTAGGGCTAAAGATCCGCCACAAACCGTTGCCATAGAACTTGAGCCATTGCTTTCTAAAATTTCACTGACTAAGCGGATTACATAAGGATAGTTTTCATCTATGCTTGGATAAAGTGCTCTTTTGGCTAAATTTCCATGTCCTAGCTCTCTTCTTCCTGGAGCTTTGATAGGACTTGCTTCGCCTACTGAAAAACCTGGAAAATTATAATTTACCATAAAGCGTTCGCTTATAGGATTTTTTTCTGTAAGCAAGTCTATCATTTGAGCATCGTTTTCTCCGCCTAAGGTTGCAACCACTAGAGCTTGAGTTTGTCCACGAGTGAAAAGACAAGAGCCATGAGCGTTTGGCAAGATATTGGTTTCTATACTGATAGGACGCACCTCGTTTAAACTTCTACCATCAGCTCTTTTGCCTTCATTTAAAATTTGCTCACGAATAAGTTTGCGTTTGACTTTAGCTAAGGTATTTAAGATACTTTCTTCGCTCCAGTCTTTAGCGATTTCAAGATTTAAAATTTCTTTAGCGATTTTATTTAGTTCGCTTGCTCTTTCACTTTTTGCCATTTGGTTGATGGCTTCTTTGATTTGTTTTTGGAAATTATTTTCTATAAAAGCTAAAATTTCAGGATGTTCAATCTCATTTTTTAGTTCGATTTGAGAATTTTTTTTGTGTTTGCTAAAGGCTTCTTCATAAGCATTTGAACCATTTAATATAGCTTTTTGAGCTAAATTTAGAGCTTCTAAAATTTCATCTTCGCTAAGTTCATTCATATTTTGTGAAGTGGTTTGAGTTAAAACATCAGCATAAGGAGCTTCGATAAAAATTTCATTTTCTTTTTGATCAGGTAAGGCTCTCATTTCTATCATCAAAAGCTCATCTTTTACACCTGCTACATAGAGATCTAGAGTGCTATTTTGAAGCTCTTCATTGTTTGGATTGAGTATGAAATTTCCATCTATCTTTCCTATGCGAACACCACATACTGGAGCTTTCATAGGTATATCACTAAGATAAAGTGCCACGCTTGCGGCATTTAAGCTCATTACTTGCAAATCTACTTTAGGATCAGCTGAGAGAACCATCACAACGATTTGAGTTGGATAAGCATAGCCTTTTGGAAAAAGAGGGCGTAAGCTTCTATCGATAATACGTGCTGTTAAGGTTTCTGCATCGCTTGGCTTGGTTTCTCTTTTAACATAGCCACCAGGGATTTTTCCTGCGGCATAAGCTTTTTCGATGTATTGGACGGTTAGAGGTAAAAAATCTTCTTCAACTTGTTTTTCTTCTCTTGCAACTGTAGCTAGAACAACGCTTTTGCCTTGTCTCATTAAAACAGCACCAGCAGCTTGTTTGGCGACTTTATCTATATCAAATATTTCTGTATTTTTGTTAATTTCTATGCTGTATTGCATTATTTTTCCTTTTTTACCAGATAATAAATTCGTAAAATTTTTTAAAATATTTAGCAAATTTCATCCTTTTTAAATTTTGTTTTCACTTTCTGCTAAAGAGAAATCGTATTTTACTCCTCCTAAAGGATAGAAGTTGAAAATAAAATAAACTCCGCTTTGATTTTTAGCTGTGATACCACCACTTGTGAGTTGTGGATCGATTCTTTCTCTATACATTAAAGAATAGTTCCAACATTTTCTTTGGTAGGTATAGCCAAGTTCCCACATGTTTGCATGAGCTCTTTGGGTATCAAACCAAATTCCACCAAATAAATTGTAATTAGGTGTGGCAATATAATTTGCTCTTGTACCAATAAAGCTATATTTTCCATACTCATCGTTTTGATAAGCATGAGAAAACATCCAATTAAATTTTGAATTTGTATTGACTTCTATTTGGCTGATGACATTGGTAAAGCGACTTTGTTCATAAGAGTAAAGCACTTCGCTGTTGAGATTGATATTTTCATTAAAATAATAAGTTAAAAGATTTTCAAGTTCATAGAATTCATTTTGTTTATTGAGGTAGTCAAGTGAAAATCTGTGTTTGAGTTTTTTTTGTCCTTCGTTGTTATAGAAATATTGCACAGCATAAAGACTTGTATGTTCATTTTCTTTGTCGTATTCTTCAAGATAATCTTGCGTGATTTTACCTGATTTTGCTCCTGGTAAAACGTAATTCACCCCTAAATTTAAAGTATGAAAGAAATTTTCATAAGCTTTTGAAAGATCGGTGTAGAGATTAAAATCATGAGTGTTTCTAAAATAATGCTCATGGTTTCTTTCGGGATCGTTGCTATAATTTACAAAAGAAGCATAAAATCTTTCTGTAAAAGTAAAGTGTAAAAAATCTCCAAAAAAAGCATTGTGATACGAGATAGGCAAGTCTAAATTTAACTCATTTGCATAAGAACCAGCAGGACGGTAAAAATTATGAAATGAAGTATCAAATGAATAACGCAAGCGTTCATCAAAAAGGTTATTTAAAAATCTATGATATTGAAAGCTTGGATATTCTTGCAAGGTTGTATTGTTGCTAAGTTTAGATGTGTCGATATAATATCTTGCATAAGCTCCATAAAAATTGTTTTCATCGGCTAAAAAATAATTGATTTTGGAGGTTACAAGCGAGTTAAGATCTCGATAATCTCTACTTCCTAAATTTAAATAATCCACATCGTTGAGATAGGTTGCATCTATCCATAGACCTTCTTGAAAATTATCGCTGAGTAAAGATTTGATTAAATCATCTCTTGAGTATTTTAGTTCTATTCCATAGTGGGTTTGATTTTTCAAATTTTCATCGTGAAAATAGGAGCTATTTTCCCTAAAAGCACCAAAATTTAATTCTCCTGTTGAATATGGAGAATCAAGAAATCTTAAAGTAGAATAAAGTCCAAAACCACGGTTTGTTCGAATTTGTGGATCAAGTTCTAAATCCCAATTTTCTTGAGTGGCTATATAAATAGGTTGTTCATAGTATAAGCCTTCGCTACTTTTTAAAACGATTTTTGGGATTAAAAGCCCGCTTTGTCTATGAGTATCAGCACTAAATCCAAAATAAGGTAGATAAAAAACCGGGGTATTTTTAACATATAATCTTGCATTGTAAAGATGAACAAAATTGGTTTCCCGGTTAAGCCAGCCTTTTGAAAAACGAATTTCCCAATCAGGATCTTCAACATTGCAGCTTGAAACTGCTGAAATTTTACTTTCAAAGACTTTATCATTTAGATGGCTTGTTTTGCTTTGAAACCATACTTCAAGATTGTTATTGGAAAAGAAAAAATTACTAAAATCGGCTTGATTGGAATTTAGGTTGATTTTAGCATAATCAGAATGTGATCTTTCGTTTTGTCCCCTTAGGATGTTAACATCGCCAAAAAGCTCAACATCTCCGGTTTTTTCATTGTAAATTGCTTTATTGGCAGTGATGAAATAAAAATCAGAAAAAATAATAACATCATTGTTTGCAGTAAGAATATCACCTTCTTTTTTTGCATCAAGAGCGTAAATATCAACTTGTGCTGCACTTAAAGCTATGCTAGTTCCTAGCAATAAGGAAAATTTACGCCACATCGACTACTATTGTCCTTGCTAGATAATCCTCCCAAGCTTTACGTAAATCATTGCTTAAAGCCCAAGCAAATCCAAGCATAAATGCCATAGCACTAACCTGTCTTATGGCAGATCTGATGCAACTTTGGATGAGATTGGGTTTGTCAAGAAGATTTTCATCCAAGATGATAATTTTGCATAATATTTTTCCCAAACTTGCCCCATAAAGATAAGTAAAAATTGCTTGATAACTAAAATGAAGCAAGATGAAGCCAAGATAAAAATTTCCTATAATTTGAGTTGTTTCAAATAAATCTTTTGCTTGGATTAGACGATCATAAAAAATGATAAACACAATCAAAGAAATAATCATATCATCGATTAAAAAAGCTAGAACTCTTTTTCCAAAACTTGCTATTTTTAGATTTTCACGCTCTAAGCGGTCTTGTAAATTTTCTTTCATTTAAGAACCTGATGAGCGATGTCTTTTCTGTATTGCTTTCCTTTGAAATTTACATTATCACAAAGTTTATAAGCATTTTTTTGCGCTTCTTCTATACTTTTTCCTGTGCCAACGCAAACCAAAACTCTTCCACCATCAGCCATTAATTTGCCATCTTCTAGGCTTACTCCAGCATAAGAGATATGAGAGTTTTCAGGAATGTTATTTACAGTAATTTCACTTTTTGGTGAACTTTTGTAAGGATAGTTTTCACTCGCGCATACAACCCCTACTGCAAATTCTTTTTTGATTTTGATTTTTGTGTGTCTTAAGCGTCTTTGAGTAGCAGCTAAAATAAGCTCCAAAGGATTTTCGATTAAAGGCATTAAAACTTCACATTCAGGATCGCCAAAGCGAACATTAAATTCTAATACATAAGGTTTATTTCCAACGATCATAGCACCTATAAATAAAACACCACAAAATTCCGCTCCTTCTTTTTTCATGCCTGCTAAAGTCGGTAAAATAATATCTTTTTGAACTTTTCTAAGCAAGCTTTCATTCGCTAAAGAGCTAGGAGCGTAAGCACCCATTCCGCCAGTATTTGGCCCTTGATCATTATCGAGTAATTTTTTGTGATCTTGTGCTACAGGAAGTAAAACAAAATCATTGCCATCACATACTGCAAAAATGCTTAATTCATAACCATCTAAAAATTCTTCAATTACAACGAGTTTTCCAGCATCTCCAAAGCTTTCTCCGCTCAGCATTTTAGCTGTTTCTTCTATGGCTTCTTCATGAGTCTTAGCTATGATAACACCTTTTCCTGCGCAAAGTCCATCGGCTTTTACTACTATAGGAGGGGTTAAACTATGTATAAAATTTTTTGCTTTTTCAATATCATTTGTGTTTAAAAATTTGGCTGTTTTGATACGGTATTTTTTAAGAAAGCTTTTCATAAAAGATTTTGAGGTTTCAAGCATTGCAGCAGCTTTACTTGGCCCAAAAATAGCAAGTCCTTGTTGTTTAAAAATATCTACAACACCTTCAGCTAAAAAACTTTCACTTCCTACTATACAAAGATCAAAACCTTTTTCTTTCGCATAGGTTGCTAAAACTACTGGATCTTTTAGGTTTAAATTTGTTCCAAGACTTTCGGTAGCGCCATTTCCAGGAGCAAAATAAAACTCTAAATTTTTGTCTACTCTTCTTAAGGCTAAAGCAATAGAATATTCTCTTGCACCACTACCCAAAATCATTATTTTCATTTATATCTCCTTTTAAACCCAAACAGCCGTTTAACAAAGATTGACCCCAAAAAGTCAAAGAAAACCGCTAGGTAATTTTTAAAGGCTGCAACTTCTCGCTTTTTTCAAAGCTCAAACGATGCCACAGAACACGGTAAATCACACAATCGCAGTTAATAAAAATGTGTTGGATCACTTTAAATACCACAAACTGTTTAGGCAAGGAAATTATAGCTTAATTTAGCTTAAATTTCTATGTCTTAAATCAGTTTAAATTTGGTTTTTCCTGATTTGTCAAAATGCTTTCCTTGTAAAATAATATCGGCAACATTTTCCCAAACATGTTTTTCATCAATATAGACTATATCAAAGGTGTTATCACGCATTAAAGACTGATAATTCACTTTTTTAGGTGCGTATTTTACTAAATAATATGGATTTTGTGAAAAGTTTTCAATTTTTAATTTGCATAATAAATCTAAATCCGATGTGACAACTAAAAATTTTTTTCTTTGTTCTTTTGTAATTTTTTGAATATACACTAAAAGTTTTTGGTCAAAAGGATTTAGAGCGGATTTATTTAAGCGACTTAAGTAATGTTCTGCAAAAGAAAGAGAACAGAAAGAATTTTCTATATTGCTCATAGTAAAATAAGAATTTTTAACCCCTGATGATTTTAAAGATAAGTGCCAAATTTTAACATCCATTATGGTTGCACATAGATTTAAACCTGTGACAATTTTTTTAAAGAGCTTTTCTCGTGAAAGCTTAAAAGCATTTTCGAAAATATTGTAATTTTTCTTATAAAAATCCTCCCTTATAGCATCAAGTCTTTTTAGTGTTGTTCTGTAGTATTCTGCTTCTTTTTGTAGCTTAGCCAATCTTTCTTGTCGTGCTTTAAGTTTTTCAGGGTCTACATTGGCCGCATTACTTTTAAGATTTATTTCAGATTGTAAAGTTTTCATTTGTGCTTCAAGTGAGGCTAGACGATTTTTTCTTGTATCTATGGTGGCTACTAAAGCTTGGTAATGACACTGCAAAGATAAAAAAGTTTCGTTAAAAATTTTAGTGATATTTGGTTTTTGATCAGCTATCATTTGCTTATATGAATTCTCTAAATGCATCATGATACTTTTTAACGCGCTAAATTGGGTTTGGTCTATGCTATTATCCATAAAAATTAAAGTATCATAAGCTTTAAATAAAAATCTTTTAAGTATAAGATAATCAAGTATGCAAGGAATTTCCTTTTCATCTTGTAGATTGGCTTGAAGCGTTTCTACGGATAAAATTTCATGGGCAAAATATTTTTGTATAGCTTGAGGTATAGTAAAAGAAAGAGGAATTTTTTCTATACTGTCAAAGTCTGTTGTTCTATAGAGTTCTGTTATATAAGCACTTCTTCTTGAGTTTTGCAAGTCTTCTAATTCATCATCATTATCAGTTTTCCAAAAATCATGCTCAGTGATAAAATCCCCTTCTTTAAATTCTTGAAATTTTGAAGGTTTTATACCCGTTATGGTTTTGCTTGTTTGAACGGGCTTGCCGTCTTCTGCTTTTTTTTCGCTAGAAAGAGTTCTAAATTCCACAAGCATACCAACACTTGGCATACTTTTTTTATCATTCCAAATTTGGCGATTGAAGTCAAAAAAGGTATTTGCTGAGTTTGTAACGGTTCCACGTCCTGTAGAATCCATATAAATAGCTATTTTTCCATGCATATTTCTTCCTTGAAATTTCTTAAATAAATTCTAGCCTTATTTTTATTATAAAAATTTTATAATAAAAATAAGAGCTAGAAAAATGGATCATTCCCATTCTATGGTTGCAGGTGGTTTGCTTGAGATATCATAAACAACGCGGTTTATGCCTTCTACTTCATTGATGATACGGCGACTTATGTTTTCTAAAACTTCGTAAGGTAAATGCGAGAAAGTAGCTGTCATACCATCACTTGCATCTACAACGCGTATGCAAACTGCATTATCATAAGTGCGGTTATCCCCCATAACCCCAACACTTTTAACATTTAAAAGCACACAAAATGCTTGCCAAGTTTTATCATACCAACCTGTGCTTTTAAGTTCTTCAAGTAAAATTACATCAGCTTTACGCAATAGTTCTAAGCTAGGGCGATTTACTTCTCCCATAATGCGTATAGCAAGCCCTGGTCCAGGGAAAGGATGGCGATAAACCACTTCTTTGCTAAGTCCAAGCTCAAGTCCTAGGGCACGCACTTCATCTTTGAAAATTTCTTTTAAAGGCTCTATGAGTTTAAAATTCATTTTTTCAGGTAAGCCCCCTACATTATGATGGCTTTTAATGGTTTTGCTTGCACCTACAACAGAACTTTCTATGATATCAGTATAAAGTGTGCCTTGAGCGAGATATTTTACATCTTTGTGTTTTTTTGCTTCTTCTTCAAAAACTTCTATAAAGGTATTTCCTATGATTTTTCTTTTTTGCTCAGGATCTCTAACATTAGCCAAGCGACTTAAGAAAATTTCACTTGCATCAATGCTGATAAGATCGATACATAAGGTATTTTTAAACATAAATTCAACTTGTTCTTTTTCTCCGCTTCTTAAAAGTCCATTATCTACAAAAACTACTATAACTTGCTCTTTTATAGCACTGGCTAAAAGTGCAGCAACTACACTACTATCTACTCCGCCACTTACAGCACAAAGCACTTTATCACTGCCTACTTCTTCACGGATTTTTTCCGCTTGAGTTTTTGCAAAAGAACCCATATTCCAAACGCTTTCACAATTACAAGCGTATTTAGCAAAATTTTTTAAGATATTTTTGCCAAATTCACTGTGTTGTACTTCTGGGTGAAATTGCAGAGCAAAAAATTTCTTATCTTCGTTGCCAAAAACACAAAAAGGACTATTTTCACTTGTGGCTAAAACTTCAAAACCTTGAGGTAAATTTTCTACTTTATCAGAATGACTCATCCAAACGGTTTGTTTTTTTGGAAGATTTTTAAATAAAGCACTATCTTTTTTAACTTCTATGTTTGCTTTACCGTATTCTTTATGTCCTGCAGGTGCAACTGTAGCTTTGTAATGATGTGCCATAAGTTGCATACCATAACAAATTCCAAGAACAGGTAAACCTAAGTCAAATATGCCTTTATCGCAAAAATACGCATCAGTTGCATATACGCTTGCTGGACCTCCGCTTAAAATAATACCTTTTGGTTCTTTCGCCTTAATATCAGCTAAGCTTACATTAAAAGGTAAAATTTCTGCATAAACTCCTTGTTCCCTTAAGCGTCTTGCTATAAGCTGAGTGTATTGAGAGCCAAAGTCTAAAACTAAAATATCTGCTTTTTTCATTATTTACCACCTATGTAATTGTTCGTATTTTTTAATGGTTTTTACTGAGCCATTTTGTTCATAGCTTGTGTATTGAGGGTTGCCTTTATATCCGCAAGCACAGAAGAAAATTAAGAAAAGAAATGCTAAAATCATCTTATGGGAAAAAGAAATAATATTAAGATGACTAAAAACGCTAGTGCTGTTATTAATGAATTGATGGATAAACCTCATTATAAGCCTTTAAAAACCTTATTTTTTTGCAAAGATTTTTTAAGTTCTTTTCCGCTTGCTAAGCAACGTTTGATTGCTAAAATTTATGTAAAAAATCATATTTTAAATATAATAACCTTACATCCAGCAGCTTATCAAGAATTAAATCATGATGATAGCAAAATTTATATTAAATTTCTCATAAAAGCATATGGACAAAAATATCCTTTAAGTGGATTTGTTGATATAAAAGATATAAAAATCTTTTCCCAAAAATACACTTATGCGGTAAATAAAAACAAAAATGATGAAAAACTCTCTAAAAATTCTTATTTGGAGCTTTCTAAGGGTGAATTTAAAAATTGCTTTAAAGATGAAAAATTATTTAATAAATTTGAAGATTTAAGAGAACTTATAAAAAAAGGTTCTAATCTTGACTAAAGAGAATTTAGAAAATGAGTTAAAAACTCTTCCCAATAGCACTGGAGTTTATCAATACTTCAATCAAGAAGGAAAGCTTTTATATGTAGGCAAGGCTAAAAATCTTAAAAATCGTGTCAAATCTTATTTTGCTTTTACTCCAAATTTACATGCAAATCCAAGAAATTCTTTAAGAATTCAAAAAATGATTGAAGAAACAGTGCATTTGGAATTTATCACTACTAATTCAGAAGCCGATGCTTTGATTTTAGAAAATTCTTTTATCAAACAACTGCATCCAAAATATAATATTTTACTAAGAGATGATAAAACTTATCCTTATATTTATGTGGATTTTGAAGAAGAATTTCCACGCTTTGAGATTACTAGAAAATTGGTAAAAAAAAGCAAAATCAAATATTTTGGCCCTTTTTTTAAAGGTGCTAGAGAGCTTTTAGATGCGCTTTATTTATACTATCCTTTAAAGCAAAAAGCAAGTTGCAAATCTCCTTGTATTTTTTATCAAATTTCTCGTTGTCTTGCGCCTTGTGATAAACGTATCAGCAGGGAAAAATACCTTGAAATTTTAGATGAGACTATGCACGCACTTTTAAATCCTAGTATTTTAATAAAAAATTTAGAAAAACAAATGCTTGTTTTAGCGCAAAATGAAAATTACGAAGAAGCAGCTAAAGTAAGAGATCAGATTGCAACGATTAAAGATTTGGAAGTTAAGGTTGAAATAGATATTGCAAAATTAGAAGATTTTGAAGTATTTGCTTTAGCTTTTAAAAATTCTATGCTTTCAACCTTGCGTTTTGTGGTGCAAAATGGAAAAATTATTAGTGCAAATTCTAAGATTACTCCTATAAAAAATGATATACAATGGGATAAAAATGAAATTTATAAGCAATTGATTTTAGAAAATTTTAGTATGGATATTCCTTTGCTTGCAAATGTTATTTATGTTTATGAAGAATTTGAAGATAGAGTGCTTTTAGAAGAAATTTTAAGCCAAAGGTTTGATAAAAAAATCAGTATTAAAATCCCTAAAATAGGAGAAAAAAGAAGAATTTGTGATTTGGCTTTTCAAAATGCCCTTTTAAATATAGAAAAAGAGCAAAAAAATCATGATTTTACTATGCAAAAAGAATTAAAGTCTTATTTTGAACTTGAAAATTTACCAAATGATATAGAAATTTTTGATAATTCTCATTTGCAAGGTGTGGCAAATGTTGGAGCTATGGTAACTTATAGAATGAATTCTTGGGATAAGTCAAAATATCGAAAATTTCATTTAAAACATAAAAATGACTACGAACAAATGCGTGAAGTCTTAACGCGTAGGGCTTTGGACTTTGATAAAATACCCCCTCCTGATTTATGGCTTATAGATGGAGGAAAGGCTTTGCTTGATTTGGCTAAAGAAATTATTGTAAGTAGTGGAGCTAATGTCGATATTTTAGCTATTTCAAAAGAAAAAATCGATGCAAAAGCACATAGGGCTAAAGGAGGTGCTAAGGATAAAATTCATTCCTTAAAAGGAGAATTTAGCTTAAGTATTAACGATAAAAAACTACAATTCTTACAGAAATTAAGAGATGAAGCGCACCGTTTTGCTATCAGCTTTCATCAAAATACTAAGAAAAAACAGGACTTGAAAAGTTCTAAGCTTGCAAATTTAGGACTTAGTTCAGGGGTTATACAAAAACTTTTAGCGTATTATGGAAATTTTGAATCTATATATAAGGCTGATTTTAAAGATCTTGCAATGCTTGTGGGCAAGAAAGCGGCGCAAAAGATAAAGGAAAATTGATTTGATATTAGCGGGGATAATTTTTATTTTTAATCTAATTTTAGCGTATTTAAGTATTGATATCTTAAAGCTTGATAGTGTTACTGAACAACTGAAAATAGGTATGTTTTCTAGCATTTTTGTTTTATCTTTAACACTTTTTATTTTTGCTTTTAGACAAAATAGAAATATAAACAAAATATATCAAAAAATTTTTTGTATGCAAAATGATTTTTTAAATTTTCAAAAAAATATTGATGTTGATAGTGCGCTTGATTTGTTAAAGGAAAAATTTGAAACTACGGGACAAAATTTAACTAAAATATCCCATGAAAAAGACAGATATTTGCATTTATTAGAAGAAAATTTATATCAGCTTGGAAATATATCCAATGCAATGCGTTGCTTAAATGAAGGGTATAATAAAGAAATTAATTCTTTGATTTTAAATGCCTTAATTTCTCAAAAAGATCAAATTAGATTAGAATTAAATGAGGCTTTAGAGCATCATAAAAGCATTATAGGGACATCTCACGGAAAGGTTTTGCAGTTTGAAGCAAGTGTGGCTATAGTTAATAATGATGAGCTTGAAAATTTTTTACTTGCAAATTTACTTTCGTATTTTGGCATAGAAAGTACTTGTTTTAAAAATTTAAGTTTTGATGTTAATGACTTTCATTTGATTTTTATCAAGGATAAAATTTTAAATGAAAATGTAAAGAAAAACTATAATTTTATAGTGATGGGTCGGCATAAAAATACACATTATGAGTATTTTTTAACTTTACCTTTTGAAAAAAAAGATCTTGAAAATATTTTGCAAAACAAGCTTGATAAGGTTTGCACTTTAAAATTTAAAACCCCTTATCAAAATAATGTATTGCTTTTTAAACAAAATGATTTTGATGCAACCTTATTTTTTAATATAATAGAAAAACAATGCGATAAAAATATATGTATAAATTCTTTTAGTCAATTAAAACAAGAATTAAGCAAGGAGACTTATCGTTTGATTTTGCTTGATTATGAATTAATTAAATTTGATCTTGAGCAAATGAGAAATTTGCTAAGTGCTTATAAAAAACAGCATCCGCAAAGCCATATCATCTTTTTTTCAAAGGAAAAAGTTAGGGATTTTGATTGTGTGAGTGAAGTTTTAAGTGATGTAAGTAGAAATGATCTTATAACTTTACTTAGGAAGTATTTGCCAAAGGCCTAAACTTTATAAAATTTAACTCCAGCTAAATCGAGAATTTTTACCTTTTTTTCTTTGATAAGTTGACTTAAGAGAGTTTTAGATTGTTCATCAAATTTCGCTTCTATGTCTATTTCGCTTTGTGAGCGTAAATGAAGCATTTTTAATAATTCTTCTTTATTGAAGCCTAGTTTTTCACCTTCGTAATGCCTTTTGGCTAAGAGTACGGGAGTAGAATCTATAAGTTTAGAAAGTTTTAAAAGTTTTTCTTCGCTTACTTTTTTAACAGCATAAGCAGGAGGTCTATCTATGGTACTTAGATCAACTCTTAAAGGCATGATTTTTTTTAAAGCTTGATTGAGTGCTTTAAATTCTTCTTCGTTGTCATTAAGATCTTTAACAACTAGAATTTCCATAATCAAATCTCCATTAAACCTAGCTCTAAAATCTGCCATTTTTTCTATCATTTTTTCTAAGTCAATGTTTTTTAAAGCTCTATCAATACGATAAAAAGTTTTAGCAACTGCGCTATCTAGGCTAAATTTGACCACATCTAGTTTTAGCAAAGCATTAAATTTGTCTTCATCTAATACAGCTGTACCATTGCTTAAAATAAGTAATTTTTTATCTTTAGCAATGCTGCGTAAAGATAAAATAAGCTCATTTAAATAAGGATAAAGACTAGGCTCCCCGTTGGCAGTAAGGGTAAGAAAATCAAATTCAACATTTTTTTCAAGCATAGCTTTAACTTCGGAGATAATTTTATCTATGCTGATAATTTCATCTTGTTTTTCTTGGGCTTTTTTTGGATCAAGCTCGCAATAAACACAATCAAAATTGCATTGTTTTTTACTAGGGCTTAAATCTATACCCAAAGATCTTCCAAAACGCCTTGAGCTAACAGGACCAAAGAGTATTTTCATTTAGCTGAGCTTTCTTGTACAAGCTTGATAAAATATTTTGCATTTTCAACAGGAATATCAGGCAAGATCCCATGTCCTAAGTTGAAAATATGAGCTTTATTTTGCATGGTTTTTAGTATTTTTTCCACTCCTTCTTTGATGGCATTTTTATCATAAAGTCTGCAAGGCTCCATGTTGCCTTGAAGAGTGTATTTGTGTGATAGTTTATCGCGTGCTAAATCAAGCGGAGTACTCCAATCAACCCCAAAAACATCAAAATTACCATCGATTCTATCCAAATAACCGCTAATGCCTTTAGGGAATAAAATTACAGGTATATTTGGGTATTTGCTTTTGATAAAATTTGAAATTTCAAGCATATAATTAAAAGAGAATTCAAAAAATTTATCGTATTCTAAAGCACTTGCCCAGCTATCAAAAATTTGTATAGCATTAGCACCTGCTTTAATTTGCTCTTCTAAATAAAGTTTTAAAACTTGAGTTAGTTTATTTAGAATTTTATGTAAAAGTTCTGGGTTTTGATAAAGCATTTTTTTACACTTTGCATAATTTTTACTTCCACTTCCTTCTATCATATAGGTAGCTATAGTCCAAGGGCTTCCGCAAAATCCTATTAAAGCCTTGTTTTGAGATAATTTTTCTCTTGTAAGCTTTAAGGCATCATAGACATAATTTAATTTTTTATGCGCATTTTGATCGTCAAGTTTTTCTAAGTCTTCTAGGGTTGAAATAGGATTATCAAAAACAGGCCCTTCTCCTTTTTCAAAACGTAAATTCATACCCATTTCAAGAGGAACAACTAAGATATCTGAAAAAATGATTGCTGCATCTACATCTAAAATATCAATAGGCTGTAAAGAAACTTCAGAAGCTTTTTTATAGTCTTTGCACAAAGAGAGAAAATCACCCGCTTGTTTTCTTACTTCCATATATTCTGGCAAATATCTTCCTGCTTGACGCATCATCCAAATAGGGGTGTAGGGTGTAGGTTTTTTAAAGCAAGCATCAATAAAAATCATTATTTTCCTTTGTTTTTAGCAAAATTATAACAGAAATTGATAAATTAAATTATCAATTTCTCGATATTTGCTTTACACAGAAGAGCCAACAGGCGCTGAAAAAACATTAAAAAAATCTTTATTATTTTCTTCTTGTTTTTTGCTATTGCCAAAGATTGGACTATTTTTAGTGTGATATTTAGCTTCGGCTTGCATTTGCATATAGCTTATTCCCTCTTGTGTATTTGACTTTCCGGAATTAAATTCTTGCTTGTTGTTTTTTATATCTTGTTTTTCAAGATCGAGATTAAGTTTCCCGTTAATTTTTTCATTAACTTGAGTGCTGATTTTTTCTTTGGTTTGTTCTTCTAGCTTCAATCTTATGTGTTCCCTATAAGCTTCTTCATCAGGAACCATTTTTTTTTCGTATTCTCCTGTTTTTTTGTTTAATACAAGTTCTTCCTTAAATTTTTTAATTTTGGAGCCGACAAATTCTTCTACTTCTTTAAGTAAAACTTTAAAAGGGGTATTCCATAAAGAATTTTCATCTTGCTTGAAGTTATTAGAAATTTTACGAGAATTATTAGAATTCTCGTTTATGTAGTTTGAGTTTTGATTGATTTGCATATTAAGCCTTTGTATTGTTTGCAGCATTTCCTGCGTCAATTGTAGCAAAAAGCTTATTTAGCAAAGTCTCCTCATTTTTTTTGTATTGATCTTCTCTCATTTTTTGCCAAGCATAAGATCTAAAATCTTCTCTAACAGCACCAAGATCAATGTCTTCATTAGTAAATTTGCTTGAGTTTGTTTTTTTCTCTTCCTTTTCTTCTTTGTTTTTTACTTCATTTAATGTGGCTTGAAATTCATCTGCCGAAGTATTTTTCTCTTTAACTTTAGTTGTGGTGCTAAAGATAGCATTTGATGTTTTTTGAGTGATATCTACTACCATTTTCTCCTCCTTTATTTAACTTTACATTAAACAAACAAGCAATTTCTATTCCAATTTATACCTTTTTAAAACTTTTTCTTTGAAATTTTTTATAATTTAATTTATCTTTGGCAAAAAGCAAGGCAAAAATCAAAGCAGGGCTTACAAAAAGTGCCGAAAATAAAGCATTAAATTCTATACCCAATCCTGCTAAAACAATCCCACCTAAAAAACTTGCTAAGGCTATGCCTACATTAAAAGCTGCTTCATTTACACTTACTGTGCTATCTATGACTTTATGAGTATGGCGTTTAGCTTTAGCAATGCTAAGCATTTTTAACGCAGGTATGGTTGAAAAGGCAAAAAATCCTATCAAGGCTACGCTAAAAATGATTAAAATTTTAGAATGCATGGTGAGAAATACGCTTAAAAATACTAGAACTTGTATGCTTAAAATAAGACGTAAAGAAAAAATAGCACCTTTTTTATCTACTATTTTTCCGCCCCATAAATTCCCACAAATTGCACAAATTCCATATAAAAGCAAGATGTAAGCTGTATCTTGGACTCTAAAACCGCTTATTTCTACAAGTAATTTTTGCAAATAAGTATAAAGAACAAATTGAGCCCCACAACTACAAATGGTTATAGTATAAGTTTTTAACAAATTTTGATGTGAAAAAGCAGGGATTAAATTTTTAAGACTTGTTGGGCTAGGATGTAAATTTTTGGGCATCATATGCCATACTCCAAAAAATGCTAAGCTTGTAATGATAAAAATAAGTAAAAAGATAAATTTAAAGCCAAAATAATGCCCTATGAAAGTTCCAAGCGGCACTCCAGTAACCAAGGCTACAGTAAGTCCTGTGACCATTATAGCCAGAGCGCTTGATTTTTTATCATCTGGAGTTATAGCACTTACAGCTAAGGTAGCAATGACAAAAAATACTCCATGTTGTGTTCCTGCTATAAAACGTGCAAATGCTGTAAGATGGAAATTTTGGCTAAAAAAGATAATGAAATTTGCTAGAGCAAAAATTCCAAGATTGATTAAAAGTTGTGTATGTCTATGAAAACGACTTAAAGGTATGGTAATAAGAGGAGCGCCTATAACAACACCTATAGCATATAAGGTTGTAAGATATCCTGCGGTTTTTGCATCTACGCTAAAATACGCTTCAACATCAACCAAAACTCCTGCCATAACAAATTCGGTTACCCCCATACAAAAAGCACTAAGAGCTAGTGCAAAAAGAGCTTTTTTGTAATTTTGCATTTTAAGTTCCTTATAAAAAATAAAAACGCATTATAGTAAAATAAAAATTTTTAAAGGTAAATAATGAAAAAAATTATTTTATTGTTTGGTTTAAGTTTGGTGAGTTTAGGGGCTTTGAGTTTTGATGAGCTTATGATATGTAATGAAATTGGTGTGCGTAATGAATTTGAGAATAAAAAACTTGCTTTAGTAGATAACATCTATAGTAGTTTGTATCAAAATATTTCAAAAAAAGCAGATAAAAAGACGAAAAAAGATTTTAAAGCTATTTCAAAAAAGATGATTAAAGAAAGAAAAATTTGTATAAAAAATATGCAAAATACAAAAGCAGGGGAAAATCCTATTTTACCTTTACTCAATGCAAGTGATTGCATGCAAGAAGCTTATGCTAAAGCTTTATTAGAACTTACGCAAAGAGCAAAAAAAGATATAAAGACTAAAGAAGTTTTAGGGCAAATTTTTAAAAATAAAGTTGATAAATATGAAAATTTACTCACTCAAAGTTTAAATACCAATAAAGATTTGCAAGATTTTATAGACAGCTTGGCTAAAGAAGATTTGATTGATTCTAGGGCTAAATTTAAGCTTTAGGGTTTAAATTAATTGCGAATTTAGCCGCTTCAAAATAACTTTTAGTGTTGATTTTAGCATTTTTATAGGCCTTATCAAAGGCCGTACCATGATCAACGCTGACGCGTATGATAGGTAAATTTAAACTCACATTGATGCTTTTATCAAAATACAAGGCCTTTAAAGGAGCAAGGGCAAGATCGTGATACATAGCCACTAAACGATTGCAGTTTTTTAAACCAGCCTTAGTAAAAGCCGTATCAGCTACTAAAGGATAGGGTAGATAAACACCCTTGTCTTTAAAACTTAAAAGCAATTCTTTTTGTAAATTTTCATCTTTTAAAGCTTTTTTGAAAAATTTTTCATCTTTTTTAGAGCGTAAAAAGGCATTAACAAAGGTTATAGCTTTTTCCATGATTTTTTCTTCTTCTCCGCCTATGACTCCATAATCTCCAGCGTGAGGATTAAAACCTAAAAGCCCTATTTTTTTAAAATGCGTTTCTTTGTAAAAATCTTTTAAAAAGATGCTTAAATTTTTAAAAGTGATTTTTTTACTTACCTTAGCTAAAGGTACATGTTCGCTAAAAAGTCCTACAAACAGCTCTTTACAACCTAGCATCATAATGGCATTTTTTTTAAAAAAATCCCTTAAAGCATCGGTATGTCCTTTGTATTTAAGTCCTGCGTCTTCCCAAGCTTTTTTGTGTATAGGTAGAGTAAGCAAGGCATGGGCGTGTTTTTCATAGACAAAATAACTTGCCGCCTTAAAGCTTAAAAAACTATAAAGTCCACTTTTTGCATCTATTTCTCCGGCTTGGATTTTAAAATTTTCATCTACTTTAAAGCCTAAAGGAAAGCAAAAAGAGTAAATTTCAAGAGAATTTTCTTTTTTTATAAAATTAAACTCATAGTCTTTGTCATCTTTAAAAGCTACGATTTTTGCATTAAAAAGTTTTAAATTTAAAAGTTTTAAAGCTTTATTAAGCAAGCTTTCGTGGATAAAATAAAAAGGTGTGCAGATTTTACTTAGTTCTTCATGAGAACGCACTAAAATTTCAAGTCCTATGCCGTTTATATCGCCTATGCTAATGGCTAGTTTTTTCATCTTTTAAGGAGTTCTTTCATTTCTAAAATAGCGTTTTGAAGTCCTGTAAATACAGATCTTGCTACAATGCTTTGTCCTATATTTAGCTCGCAAATTTCTTTAATTTTTACTACGGGTTTTACATTTTTGTAATTTAAACCATGTCCTGCGGCTACTTTTAAGCCAAGTTCTACGCCCTTTTTAGCACAGAGTGTTAAATTTTGCAATTCTTTTTCAAATTGAGCTTGCAGGGTTTTTTTATCTTGATTGAGTTCTTTTAAGGCGAAAGCAGTATGAGAGATATTGCTAAAAAGTACGTTGTGTAAATTCGCATAATGTCCTGTATGAAGCTCTATGAATTGGGCTTTTAAAATTTTTGATTTTTCTATATCTTCTAAACTAGGATTAATAAAAAGTGAAACTTCAATGTTTGCATTTTGAAGTTTTTCTATGCTTTGTTTTAATTTAGCATGATTTAAACAAAGCCCCCCTTCTGTAGTAAGCTCTTCTCTTTTTTCAGGTACTAAAGTAACGCGGTGGGGTTTGAGTTTAAGAGCTAAATTTAAAATTTCATCATTTAAAGCACATTCTAAATTGATAGGGCTTTTGCAAAATTTTATGATATTTTCCAAGTCAAAATCCTGAGCATGACGGCGATCTTCTCTTACATGCAAAGTGATTTGATCTCCGTGTTTAGCTGCTATAAAAGCAGCCTCTAAAAGATCAGGATCATTTACCATTCTAGCTTGTCTTAACACTGCGATATGATCGATATTTACGCCTAAAAGCATATTTTTCCTTTAGAACTTTTTTGCTATTATACTATAAAATCAAACAAGGAAAGTCATGTTAGGTATAGATCTTGGTTCAAATACTTTAAGAGCAGTGCAAATGGATGAAAAATTAAATAAATTAAAAGAATATGAATTTGTTATTGGAGCAGCGAAAAATTTAAATCAAAGTGGAGAAATTTCTAAAGAAGCCATACAAAGATTAAAAAATGCTTTGAGTATTTTAGCTAAAGAGCAAGATTTAAGCAAAGCAAGAGCTGTGGCGACTGCAGCTTTTAGAAAAGCAAGCAATACAAATGAAATTTTTGCCCATTTAAAAGAAGAATTTGGGATTGATTTTAAGCTTATAGATGCTAAAAGTGAAGCTAAGATCAGTGTTTTAGGCATGCAATCAGGTTTAAGAAGGCTTAAAATTTGGGGAGAGTTTGCGTATTGTGATTTAGGAGGGGCTTCTTGTGAGCTTTCTTTTAGAAAAAGTTTTAAAAGTTTTGATTTTGGTATTATTAGTTTTTATGAAAAAAATCGCTATTCTTATTGTAAATCTTGTATTTCTTATAAAAAATTGATAAAAAAATATCCTAAATTTATCATCAATATTAAAGATAAAAAACTTAAAATTCATTTTTTAATTGCAAATCCCTATTTAAAGCATCTAGCTTTTAGGGCTTTTGATGAGGTGGTTATGATTAAAAAGGAACTTCGTTCTTTAGGGGTTAAAACGGTGGTTTTAAATTCCGGAGTTCCTACTACACTTGGTGTATTAAAACAAAATATAAGCTATGAAAAGTATGAAGCAAGTAGAGTAAATGGTAAAAAACTTTGCCATAAGGATTTTTTAAATTATGCTATTAAACTTTTTCATATGGAAGAAAAAAAGGCCATAAAAGAAGTAGGCATGATGAGAAAAAATTATTTGAGTGCAGGTTGTTTGCTGTTTTATGCTTTGTTTGATAAACATAAACTTCTAGTCATTGATGAGGGTTTAAGGGAGGGAGTTTGTTTGGCGAGTATGAAAAATATCAAATTTTAATTTTTTTTGGAATTCGAAAAAATGAAATTTTTCATCAAAATTAAAAAATAAAATTTTAGCTTGAGATAAAAAACTTTCGTAAGTTTTAATGTTTTTATTTTTTGTGTACTCTAATAAATCTTCAAAACCAAAATCCATTAAAGCAAGACTTTGTTTTTTAAAATTTAAAGGTTTAAAATCATATGCTTTGATGAGTTTTTGAAGATGGGTAAAATTAACATTATAAGTTAGATCACTTTTGCCGAAAAAATCTTTTAAAGATACTTCAAAAGGGCTAAAAACTTCGTGCTTTTGATAGATTCTTAAGCTAAAATTTTGTACATTAAAAGTTCCATAGTCAAATCCTGCAAATACAAATCTATCGCAAGCTTGATCTAAATCTTTAAAAAAATTTTCAAGTTCTAAGCTGAGTTCGCCTTTTGTAAAATTTAAAGCTTTGCATTTTGTGATTAAATTTTCATCCATATTTTTAAAAATAAGTTTAAAATTTTCTACAAATGCCATTTTATCATGATTTATAAGTTCGCAAGTAAAACTATCAAAAAGTTCATTGCAAAAGAAAAAAGCGTTCTTAAAATGGCATTCTTTAAGGCTATTTTTGTGAGTAAATTCCACTCCTTCTAAAGTGTTTTTTTGTAAAGCTCTTAATTTTTCATGCGGTTCTATGACGAAAAAAGAAATTTGAGAAAAAATTTCAGGTCTTAATTCAAGCAAAGCGGATAAAAAATCACGACTTAAATAGCCTTCATTAGCGCCTATTTCTACAAGTTCTAAAGGGAGTTGTAAAATTTTTTTATCTATTAAATTTAAAAAATGCTTGGCTAAAAGTGTGCCAAAAAGATTTCCTACGCTCACAGCAGTAAAAAAATCTCCGTTTTTTCCTATACTTACAGCATTTTTATAATAGCTCTCATGGAGCCAAGCATGGAAAAAGTCACTAAATTTCATTGAAAAATAGCATTAAATTTGGAGACAAAATCCAAAGGATCGACTTGTTTGCCTCCAGCTAAAATTCCAAAATGCAAATGCGGCCCACTTACCCTACCTGTAGCCCCGCTAAGTCCTATAAGCTCACCTTTTTTTATCTTTTGTCCTACTTTAACATCGATTTTAGAAAGATGATAGTATTGTGAATAAATTCCAAAACCATGATCAATGACTACTGAATTTCCTGCAAAATAACGATCTTTTGCAATTTTTACTATGCCTGAATTGGCTGCATAAATAGGCGTTCCTGTGGCAGCTCTAAAGTCTGTTCCACTGTGATAACTTGCTACTTTTTCATTAAAAGTTCTTGCTTTACCAAAATCACTTGTGATAAAAGATTTTAAAGGTATATTAAAAGCACCGTTAAATAAAGCTTTTGGAGTATAAGAGCTATAAATCGCATTGGCTTCTTTTAATTCTTTAGCGATGCGTTCTTGTACGGTTTTTGGCGGAAAAATCTTTTTGTTTTCAACTTGCAATTTTTCACTTTTATAATTACCTTCTAAAGTTTTTATGAAAATTTCTTCTTTTTTATTTTTATAAAATGCGATAAGTTTTGTATTTTTCGGGGGATTTTTGTAAGGTAAGGAAAAAATAGCTAGAATTTTTTCTTGATTTTTAGGATGTGCAAAGGTGAGAATATTTTTATCATTATTTTTTAAAGATAAAAAATCTTTCTTATCTAGCTCCAAAAATAAAGCTTGACCTTTGATGAGTTCTAAATTTTGAGCTCCAAAAAGCCAAAGAGTAAGGCTTAAAAAAAGCCATAAGGCTTTCATAGGCTTAACTCTTTAAGATCGGCGATTTTTAAAAACTCCGCATAAATTTCATAAACCAAAGCTTGGCGATTATTTTTAAGTTTTTCATCTTCAGCATTAATCATTACTTGATTAAAAAACTCGTCGATAAAAGGCTTGAGTGCAAAAAGATTTTCAAGTTTTTCTTGTAAAGAGTTGGCTTTAGTTTTTTCTTGAAAAGCTTTGTAAAGTTTGCTTTCTGCTTCTTGAGTAAAAAGACTTTCATCAACTTTATGAGGATTTTTAGTGGCGATATTGGCTAGTCTTTTAAAGGTTGCAAAATTTTCATTAAAATTATCTTTTTTGCTAAGTTTTATAAGAGCATTTACGCTTTGATTGATATGAATAAGATCTGTATTTTGTGAGCTTAAAACCGCTTTTACAAAAGAAGCATTGACCGTATAAAAAGTATAAAGTCTTTCAAAAATAAAATCTTTTAAAATTTGCATATCAAAGCTTTTATAATGACTTGAAAGTTTTTCTAATAAAATTTGGATATCAAATTCTTTATTTAAATTTAGAGCGATTTTAATGATCCCATTGGCTGCTCTTCTTAAGGCATAAGGATCCTTTGTTCCGCTTGGAATTTTTCCTATACTAAAAAGTCCTATAAGGGTATCAAGCTTGTTTGCAAGGGCTACTATGCTTGAAAATTCTGTGCTTGGAAGTGGAGCTTGTTCAGAATTAGGAAGATATTGTTCTTTGATGGCTAAGCAAATTTCATAATCTAAGCCCATTTTTTGCGCATAATAACTTCCCATAATGCCTTGCAAATCAGTAAATTCATAAACCATTTGTGTGGCTAAGTCTGCTTTGGCGTATTTTAGTGCTGTGCTGATATTTTCGATTTTATCATTATGAAGCATTTGACATAAAATTTCAGCAATTTTAATCTCTCTTAAACTTTTATCTTGCATTGTGCCTAAACCTTCAAGATAGGTCATTTTGGCAAGTTTTTCAGGTTGCAAACCATTTTGTAAATCATTTTGATAAAAAAACATTGCATCGCTAAGTCTTGCACGCAAAACTCTTTCATTTCCATGTATGATTTTTGAATAATCCTTACATACTGCATTGCTTACTACTATAAAATGATTACTTAAGCCTTTATCGTTAAAAACTGCAAAATAACGTTGATTTTCTCTCATTGAAGTGATGATTACTTCGCTAGGAATTTCTAAAAATTCTTCTTCAAAGCTTCCTAAAAGTGCATTAGGATATTCTGTGATAGCAACTACTTCAGCTAAAAGCTCCTCATCTTCTCCAATTTGTATATTTTTTTGACTTTCTATGAGTTTAAATTGTTCAAGTATTTTTTCTTTTCTTTTGATTGGATCAAGGATGATGTAGTTTTTTTCTAGTAGTTCAAAATATTCTTTTGCATTGTTAAAATCTTTCAAATCATAACTTACACTTCTGTGAATGAAAGTTTTTTTAGCACTTTTTACCCCATAACTTTGAAAATCAACAAGTTCATCATTTAAAATGCAAGCTATAGAACGGATCGCACGAATGAATTCAAAAGAATTTGCACCCCAACGCATACTTTTGCCAAAACTAAGACTTTTTAGAAATTTTTCTACCATTTCTCCTAAAATTTCTTGACTTTGTAAACCTTTGATAGCTTTTTGATGATATAAAACTTCCTTACCTTTGATTTCTTTAAAAGCGAGTTCATTTTCACTGATCCCTGCTTTTTGCAGGAAGCTTTGTCCCGCAGGAGTTAAAACTCCATCTTTATAAGCAACATTTTTAGGTGCTCCTATAAATTCAGCAAAACTATCTTCTTGTTTGTCTGCAAAATTTTCATGAAAAAAAACTAAACGACGCGGAGTATAATAAAATTTAAAATCACTTACCAACCGATATTCTTCTAAAACATTTTTCCATTTTTTTTCTATATTAGCTAATTCTTTTAACAAAGGAATAGCAGGTAATTCTTCTGTGCCAATTTCTATTAATAATTCACTCATAATTTACTCTTTTTAAAATTTGTTTCTAATTTTAACTAAAATTTCATTAAAAAACTTATAAATACTTTTGCAAAAAGCCTTTAAGTTCACTAGCGTTGCTAAATTCATTTTCTTTTAAATCTTTTTGATACCATTTGGCATGAAAATAAGGCAAATTGGCATTTTTAGCACATTCTTTATCTTTTTGACTATCTCCTATAAAAACGCTTGTTTTATGTGGAGCCTCGCTTTTTAAAAGCTCTAGCATCATAGGATGAGGTTTGGGTTCTATGCCTAAACTTATGCCTAAAATTTTATCAAAATAAGGAATGATATCGTGTTTTTTAAGTATGCTTGAAAGTGAGCTTTGAGGGGCGTTAGTAGCAATAGCTAAAAAACAATTTTTGCTTTTTAAAAATTCTAAAAGTTCCTTCACTCCTTCAAAAAGCACCACACTTTGTTCATAGTGTTTGACAAAATATTTTTCATAGCCTTCTTTAAAACTAGAATGATGGAAATTTTCTATATTATAAAGTTCTTTTGCCCAGTCAATATTGGGAGTATTGATGGTTTGCATAATGATTTCTCTTGAAAGTGGGGCTAGGTTTAAATCCTGCCTTATTTCATTAACTGCACAAGAAATGGCATTTGCACTATCGATTAAAGTTCCATCCATATCAAAAAATACATTAATCATTCATAATCCTTTAAATAATTTTTATGTTTTTCTTTTTTCTCACCTTGTTTTTTTTGCTTATCTAAAGCATTGGCAAGATTTAAAAGTTCGCTTTTTTCTTTGGAAAAATCTAAACAAGCATTGACAAAAAATTCAAGATTTTTTGCATAGGTTGAGTTAAGATTTACTGCGGGATTTTTTTCAAAAAATTTAGCATTTTTTAACATTCTTTCTTCAAATTTAGTTTTATCAAAATCTTCTTTTTTAAGCGCAGATATGGCGCCATTGAAAAATTTTTCAAGATTTCTTAGGTATTTTACACGTAAGGCTTTTTCTTCATTTTTTGTCAAAATTGTTCCTTAGGTATTTTTATGAATGCGACATTCTAGCGCTTCTTGAACTAAATTTCTAGCGATTACTTTTTCAGAGCGAATGATGCGTATATTTTCATCTATGCTTGAAAAAAGCATCTTTTTCAAAGTTCCATTTACATGAATGATGGTGTCTATAGGTTTTGGATAATTAGCTAGTACTTGACATAAAATTTCAAGTTTAGCTTCATTTGTAACTGTGATAATAGCTACGGCACATTCTTCTATATTGGCAATTTTTAAGGTTTCTTCTTGAGCAGCATTAGCAAAAACGACATTTTCGCCTCGACTAACTCCAAGTTCTACTAAATTTAAATCACTTTCTAAAACTAGGTAAGGCACACCTGAGTTTTTGATTTTTTGAACGACTTCTTGACCTAAACGTCCGTAGCCAAAAACAACAAGATGATTTTTAAGCTTGATATTGCTGTCAATATTTTGCACAGCGTTGGTATTAAGTGCTATATCTTCTACAACATTGGTAATTTTTCTTATATTGTTTAAAATAAAAGGTGTGATAATCATGGTTAAAATAGAAACAACAATTAAAATTTGTGAAGTTTTGATATCAAGCATATTTTTTGCTTGTAAAAGAGAAAAAATTGCTAGTGCGAATTCGCCAATTTGCGCTATGGCAAAAGCTGTTTTAAGCGCTACTCTTTTTTTGGTGTAAAGAAATAAAAAGCCAAAAACTATGCCAAATTTTAAAGCCATTACAAGAAGGGTTAAAACTATGATTAAAAACCAATTTTGCGCCACTACATCAAGTTGAATTTGCATACCTACAGTTATGAAAAAAAGTCCTAAAAGCAAATCTCTAAATGGGATCAAGTCTGCTTCTATTTTGTGCTTATATTTTGTTTCTGCTATCAAAGCACCTGCTATAAAAGCACCCAAAGAATAAGAAAATCCGAAATAATTTGCTAAAAAACTTGCTCCAATAACCATAAATAAAACAGTACTAATAAAAATTTCTTGAGAAGAAGTGTGGATAATGAGTCTAAAAATTCTATCCACTAGATATTTACCTATGAAAAATAATAAAGTGATTAAAATAAGTGCTGAAATTAAAGTGGTAAAAAGGAGTTTTTCTATGTTTTGATTGTTGGATGAAAAAATATCTACGAGCAAAAGCAAAGGAATAACAGCTATATCTTGAAAAAGTAAAATTCCCAATGCTTTTCTGCCATATTGCTCATTTATATCACCATTATCATTTAAAATTTTAAGCACCACTGCGGTTGAAGAAAGTGCTAGTGCAAAGCCTGCTATGGTAGCGCTTTTATCTCCAAGTCCCAAAATTCCTATAGCAAGTAGCATAAAAACAAAGCCACAAGTAAGCATCTGCAAAGAGCCGTTTAAAAAAACTTCTTGTTTCATTGCCATTAAATGCTTAAAAGAAAATTCAAGCCCTATGGTAAACATTAAAAACACTATACCAAATTCGGCTATATGGGTGATTTCGCCTTTGCCGCTTAAATGATAAATTTCAGAAATGATTTCTCCGGCAGCTATATATCCAATGATAGTTGGAATTTCAAATTTTTTAAATATGACATTTAAAACTATAGCTATAGCAACGGTGATTAAAAAAATTTCTAAAAAATTATCCATTATTTTTTATTTTTTCTCATAAAAAATCAAGTCAAAGCTATTTTTATGCTTGACAACGGCTTTACTAGCCGCTTCTTTATCTTGTTGTTTACTTAATTCTAAGCGTAGTTCATCAATTAAATTTTCAAATTCGTGAAGTTGGTTTTTTAATTTTAAGATAACATCTACTCCAGCAAGATTGATTCCCATGTCTCTTGTTAAACGCAATATAAGTTTAATACGGTCAATATCCCTTTGAGAATAAAGTCTTATTTTGCCATCGGTTCTACTTGGCTCTATCAATCCTTCTCTTTCGTATTGCCTTAAGGTTTGTGGATGTATGCTTAAAACTTTAGCTACAACACTGATTAAATATACAGGTTCATCATAATGGTGTTCCATATTTTATTCCTTTCTTTAAGGTAATTTTTCTTTTAAGAGTTCTATAAATTTTTCATCAAGAGCATCTAAATTTGGCAAAACAACATTTAAAATCAAATACATATCTCCATAAATATCACTTTTTCTATTTTGCACCCCATAACCTTTTAAACGAATTTTTTGGTTATTTTTTGAATTAGGTGTTATGTTAATTGTCGCTTCTTCCTTGCCTTCTTTGAGTGTTTTTATATTTATTTTTCCACCAAAAAGTGCAGTTTTTAAAGAAATATCAACCTTTTGATATAAATCATCATCTTCTCTTGTGTAAATAGGACTTTCTTCTATTTTTACAATAATGATTAAATCGCCTCTAGCTCCATTTCTGCTTTGTTTTCCTTTAGAGCGAATTCTTAGTTTCTCGCCTTCTTTTATACCGTGTGGAATTTTAAATTTAATGGTTTCGCCTTGAAAATTAAAACTATGTTCCCCGCCTTTAACAGCTTTTTCAAAAGGAATGTGAAGCTCTAGATTGCTGTCTAAATTTTCTTCTTCAAAACCTCCAAATCCTCCAAAACCACTGCTAAAGCCTTTTGAAGAAAAGCCGTTAAAACCCCCTCTTGAGCGTCCACCAAAGCCTCCTCCAAAGAGATCTTTTAAAATATCGTCTAAATTTACCCCACCAGTATTTCTTGAAAAATCATGAAAACTTTGTCCACCAAACATAGAATCGCCGTATTGGTCATACTGAGCTCGTTTTTTTTCGTCACTTAAAATTTCATAAGCAGCATTAATTTCTTTAAATTTTTCTTCCGCACCCTTTTCTTTGTTGATATCAGGATGGTATTTTCTAGCTAGGCGACGGTAAGCTTTTTTTATTTCATCTGCACTAGCGTTTTTGCTAACTCCAAGAGTTTCGTATAAACTATTCATGTTATATTTCCTTAAAAATTTTTACTTGATTATATAAAGGATTAAATTATAACATAAACTTTAGCCTAAGTCAATCAAGTTTTATAAATTTTTATCACTCAAGGTTTTATTTACAATTTTGTAAATTTTCGGTTTTATACTATGAAGACAGTAAAATATTTTACGAGATAATTTATCTTTAAGAACAAAAGGAAATGAAATGAAAAAGATTTTTTTATCATTAAGTTTAGCGAGTGCTTTATTTGCCGCAAGTATTAATTTTAACGAATCAACTACAACGGCTAATCGTGTAAATCCTGCTGCTGGAAATGTAGTGCTTTCTTATCATGATTCTATTAAAGATGCAAAAAAATCAGTGGTTAATATTTCTACCTCAAAAACTATTACAAGAGCGAATCGTCCAAGTCCTTTGGATGATTTTTTTAATGATCCTTATTTTAAACAATTTTTTGATTTTGATTTTCCTCAAAGAAAAGGAAAAAATGATAAAGAAGTAGTGAGTTCTTTGGGATCAGGGGTGATTATTTCAAAAGATGGTTATATAGTAACAAATAATCACGTTGTAGATGATGCTGATACGATTACAGTGAATTTACCAGGAAGTGATACAGAATATAAAGCAAAACTTATAGGTAAAGATCCAAAAACAGATTTGGCTGTTATAAAAATAGAGGCTAATAATCTTTCAGCTATTACTTTCACAAATTCTGATGATTTAATGGAAGGAGATGTTGTTTTTGCACTTGGAAATCCTTTTGGAGTCGGTTTTAGTGTTACAAGTGGGATAATATCTGCTTTAAATAAAGACAATATAGGTTTAAATCAATATGAAAATTTTATACAAACAGATGCTTCTATCAATCCAGGAAATTCAGGTGGAGCTTTGGTGGATAGTCGCGGATATTTAGTAGGTATTAATTCAGCTATTCTTTCTCGCGGAGGTGGAAACAACGGCATAGGTTTTGCTATACCTTCAAATATGGTTAAAGATATAGCTAAAAAACTTATTGAAAAAGGCAAGATTGATAGAGGATTTTTGGGTGTGACTATTTCAGCTTTGCAAGGTGATACTAAAAAAGCTTACAAAAATCAAGAAGGAGCTTTAATCACTGATGTTCAAAAAGGTTCAAGTGCTGATGAAGCAGGGCTTAAGCGTGGAGATTTAGTTACTAAAGTTAATGATAAGGTTATAAAAAGTCCTATTGATCTTAAAAATTATATAGGAACTTTAGAGATTGGTCAAAAAATTTCATTAAGTTACGAAAGAGATGGAGAAAATAAGCAAGCAAATTTTACTCTTAAAGGTGAAAAAGAAAATCCTAAAGGCGTACAAAGCGATTTGATTGATGGTTTGAGTTTGAGAAATTTGGAACCAAGACTTAAGGATCGTTTGCAAATTCCAAAAGATGTTAATGGTGTTTTGGTGGATAGTGTTAAAGAAAAGAGCAAAGGAAAAAATTCTGGTTTCCAAGAGGGTGATATTATCATAGGTGTTGGACAAAGTGAAATTAGAAATTTAAAAGATTTAGAACAAGCTTTAAAACAAGTTAATAAAAAAGAATTTACTAAAGTTTGGGTATATCGCAATGGTTTTGCGACTTTGCTTGTGCTTAAATAAAAATAACGGAAGGATTTTCCTTTCGTTATAAATTTTAGTTTAAAATTAAAATTAAGTTTAAAATAAAGGAAAACTATGACAAATATTCTTATGATAGAAGACGATTTAGAATTAGCGGAAATTACAGCTGAATATTTGGAAAAATTTGATATGAAAGTTGATATAGCTCATGAGCCTTATATAGGTCTTTCTAAGCTCGCATTAAAAGAGTATCAGCTTATCATTTTAGACCTTTCTTTGCCAGGGCTTGATGGGCTTGAAGTATGTGAAGAAATTCGTAAAAAGTATGATACGCCTATTATTATTTCAAGTGCAAGACATGATATTACAGATAAGGTTAATGCTTTAGAGCTTGGAGCAGATGATTACCTACCAAAACCTTATAATCCAAAAGAATTACAAGCACGTATTAAAAGTCATTTAAGACGTATTTCAAATACAAAAAGCGCCATAGCAAAAAGTGTAAAAGATCTTGTTTATGATCAATATAAGCATATTATTACCATGAAAGGACAAGAGCTTACTTTAACTAATGCTGAATTTGATATTTTAAGCTATTTGATTAAAAAAGAGGGTGGAGTGGTAAGTCGCGAAGAACTTGTTTATAATTGTTCTTCTATTAGTGAGGATTCTAGCAATAAAAGTATAGATGTTATTATCAGTAGAATTCGTCAAAAGATGGGAGATGATCCAAAAACTCCAAAATATATTCACTCTATACGTGGAATAGGTTATAAGCTTACTCAATGAATAAATCTTCGATTTTTTATACTATAACTTTTATTTTTATTTTTGCTGGGGTTAGTGTTATACTTGGCTTTTTGTGGCTTATAGAATACGATCAGCAAAATTATACTAGAGAATTAAATACAAAATATTCTTTAATAGCTAATGCAAGGCTCTTAAATTTTGCAGGAGTTATCAGTGAAAAAGAATTTGAAGAGCAGACAAAAAATTATAATAAAATGGATGAGATAACAGAAGCAAAGCAGATCCGTAAAATTCTTTTTAGGGGCGATGTTTTAGCTAGAGTTGAGGTTAATAATGGCTTAATCGAGATTATTTCTTATAATAGACAGGTATATTTAAATATTATTTATGATGGAAAGGTTTATCTTTATAAGGATCAAGATTATCAAACCTATAGGTATTTTATTATCAAAGCTATAGCTGTAGCTGTGATTTGTATTCTTGTATTACTTTATATTTATATATTTAAAAAATTAAAACCACTCAAAAGACTTAAAAAACAAATTGATAAATTTGCCCAAGGAAAGCTTAGCGATATAGAAGATGTAAGCACTGGAGTGGATGAAATTTCACAAGTAAGTGAAGCTTTTTATCAAGCCATTGTTCAAATTCGAAAGCTAAATCAATCTCGTCAGTTTTTTTTAAGAAATATTATGCATGAACTCAAAACTCCTATTACTAAAGGGCTCTTAACGTTAGAAATGATAGAAGATAATAAATATAAAGAGCGCTTAAATGGGGTTTTTACTAGACTTGAAATTTTAATTAATGAATTTGCTGCTATTGAGCAAATTACTTCAGGGGCTGCTTTTATAAATAGAAAAAAATACAATATTTTAGATGTTTTAGATGAAGCCAAAGAAATTGCAATGCGAGATGATAGCAATATACGTATTTTTATGGAAGAAAGTTTTTTTGTAAATGTGGATTTTAAACTTTTTACTACAGCGATTAAAAATATGATAGATAATGGTATTAAACATTCTGAAGATGGATTTGTGCAAATTGATATTATAGACGATTATATTTGTTTTAAAAATCGTGGTCCTGAGCTTAACAATACTTTAGAATATTATACTCAAGCTTTTACTCAAGGATCAAAACAAAAATCAAGTTTTGGATTAGGGCTTTATATTGTAAATACTATTTTAGAAACACATGGAATGAAGCTTGATTATTTATATGAAGATGGGGTAAATTTGTTTTATTTTAGAAATTTAAAAAGTGTTATTGTTAAGGAGTAAATTAATTTTTTGCATAAAAAATGCATTTTTGTGTAAAAACCCTTGACAAAGTTTTTTAATTTCACTATAATTACATTTTACTTTTTAAATATTCCGGATTAGCTCAGCGGTAGAGTAGTCGGCTGTTAACCGATTGGTCGTAGGTTCGAATCCTACATCCGGAGCCACTTTTTAACTCCATTTTTAATATTCATAAATGTATTTTAACATAAAAAATTAATAAGTCTTTATCACAAAAATTGTGATAAAGTTTTTATTTTGTTTGTTTAAGATTTTTGACAATTTTATCTATTTTTTTACTTGCCTTTTGATAATCCCCATCTTTAAGTTCTTCTAAAGCTTCAATAGCAAAATCAAAATCACCAAGTTCGTTATCATTAGAATCTTTTTGAAGATTTTTGACAATTTTATCTATTTTTTTACTTGCCTTTTGATAATCCCCATCTTTAAGTTCTTCTAGGGCATTAACAGCAAAAGAAAAATCTTCAACTTCATTAAGATAAGCTTCTATAGCTTCTTTTACTATAGCTGATTTTGGCTTAGAAAGATTTTTACTTAAATTATCCAAACGCTCTTTAAGCTCTAAAGGCATTCCAAAAGAATAAGTTTTTACATTGTGTTTCATTTTATCCTCCTTAAGAATGTTTTTTGTAAAATTTTATAATTTGCTTACAAGTTTTGCAGGTAAATTTGTGACCTTGTAATTCTATTTTTTGATGAATGTTATAAGGAACATCGTGAATTTTACCAGGACAATTACAGGTATAAAGATAAAATTGTGGATGCTCATTATCTTTATCTTCTGCTGCTTCAAAGCTAATATCACTGCCATCATCTGTAGACAAAGAAGAACTTCTCCATTTTTCAACTTTCATGTCTTCATATAGTATGTGTTCTAAAAGCCACTTTTTAGCCACTATATAAAGTTTTTCTTTAAGATCATTGGTTGATTTGATATCTTTGATTAAATTAATCATGGTTTGGATGATTTCTTTATGTATTTTTCGATGTTCTTCTAAATTTGGATAGCCTATTAGCTGCATGTATTTTTCTTCATCATTAAAGTGATCTTTCATATAATTAAAAAATTCAGCCAAAAGTTCTTTGACTTCATTTTTGCTTACAGATCTATCTGATACAACTTCAACTTTTGCAGCAAGTTCAAAAAGCTTTTTATGTTGCTCGTCAATTTTAGCATTGTGCACACTATAGCTATTATCCCATTTTGGAAGCATTTTAACTCCTTAAGGAAAAATTTATTTATATAAAAGGATTATAGGTAAAAATAAATTAAATAAAAATGAAATTTTATTAAATAATTGATAAGAATTTTGATACAATGATATATATTTTAAGAGATTTGAAGTTAGAAAGATTTAAATTATGGCTGCTAAAATTTTACTTTTAGAAGATGATTTGAGTTTGAGTGAGATCATTGAAGAGTTTTTAAATGATGAAGGATATGAAGTATTTTTATGCGATAATGCGCAAGAAGCTTTAGATATAGCTTATGAAAGATATTTTGATCTTTGGATTTTAGATGTAAAAGTTCCTTTAGGAGATGGATTTTCATTGCTTAAAGAATTAAGAAAAAGCGGAAAGCAAACTCCAGCAATTTTCATGACTTCTTTAAACACAACAATCGATTTAAAACAAGGCTTTGATGCAGGTTGTGATGATTATATAAAAAAACCTTTTGAGCTTGCTGAGCTATCTATTAGGGTTAAAGCTTTGCTTAAAAGAGCTTTTTCACATAAAAATGAAGATTTTGAAGATTTAGGGAATGGATTTAGATTTGAATTTACTACACAAATTCTTTACTATAATAATAAAGCCTTGACTTTACCGAGTAAAGAAATTAAGCTTTTGTCTTTATTGCTTAAAAATAAAAACAACTTTTTAAGCACAGAGAGAATTTTTGAAGAACTCTGGGATTATGATGAGGAGCCTAGTGAGCTAAGTTTAAGGGCTTATGTGAAAAATTTACGTAAAATTTTAGGAAAAGAAAAAATTATAAATCAAAGAGGCAGGGGATATTGCTATGGCTAAAAAAGTCATTAGGCAAATTTTATTAATCTACCTAACAACTACAGGTATTTTTTTGACTATTTTTTTTGCATTATGGTATCAAAAATTATATGAAGAATTGGTTGTTTTAAAGGGTGCTACTTTGAGAGAAAATCATAGAAATATTGTTATAAGCATCTTAAATTCTCGTTTTACCCCTATAGATATAAGTGCAAAAAATATTGCTCAAAGCACAGCATTAAAATTTGCTATATTTGATGCTAAAAAGATTGTTTTTAGTAATATAGATTTTGATTTAAGAAAGGCAAAGATAGAGCTTAAAGGTAGAGGTATTTGTGATAATAAGGTTTTTTTTCTTGCTCCTATGAGTGCAGATCATTATTTTTTAAGACATGCTAGCAATGAAGAAGTAAATACTAACGATGGTTTGCAAATTTTAATACAGGGTGAAGATGTTGGTAAAGATCTTTTTTGGATTAGAACGAAAGTTTTTGGTTTTGCTATTATGGCTTTTTGCATATTGGGCTTAATATCTTATATTCTAGTAAAAATTGCTCTAAAGCCTTTAGAGGATAAAATCAGCACACTAAATCGTTTTATTAAAGATTCAACTCATGAACTCAATACTCCATTAAGTGTTATTTTGATGAGTATAGAACAACTTGAGCATCAAAATTTAGGAGATAATGCTAAATTTACAAGGATTAAGCTTGCTGCAAAAAGTTTGTCTCAAGTGTATTCTGATCTTGTTTTTTGTAATTTCCCTAATACCTTAGAAACAGAAAAACAAAAATTTGATTTAAGAATGCTACTTGAAGAAAGATTGGAATATTTTAAAGTATTTTTTGAGCAAAAAAAAATTACACTAAAGCTTGATTTAAATCAAGCAAATATTTTTGCTCCTAAAAGTCAAATTTCTAAATTGATTGATAATCTTATAAGCAATGCTATTAAATACAATAAAAAAGGTGGAGTAATTTCTATAATTTTAAAAGCCAATTTTTTAAGTATTGCGGATACAGGTTGTGGAATTTCAAAGTCAAATTTAAATCATATTTTTGATAGATATACAAGATTTAATACCGATCAAGGAGGATTTGGTATAGGGCTTTCTTTGGTAAAAAAAGTTTGTGATGATAATGATATTAAGATTATTTGCGAATCTGTAGAAAATCAAGGGAGTGTTTTTAAATTAAATTGGTAATCAGCAAGAAAAATTCTTGCTGATAAGAGAGGTTAGAGCAGATATTACATCATTCCACCCATGCCACCCATTCCTCCCATGCCGCTCATATCTGGCATAGCAGGTTTATCTTCTTTAATTTCACTAATTGTTGCTTCTGTGGTTAAAAGCATACTAGCTACAGAAACTGCATTGAGTAAAGCTACTCTTTCTACTTTAACAGGATCGATAATTCCACTTTTAAGCATATTAACATATTCACCTTTTGCAGCATCAAATCCTGTGTTTTCATCTTTAGCATTTTCTACGCTATTTACAACTACACCTGCATCAAATCCTGCATTTTCGGCAATTTGTCTTAAAGGTGCTCTTAAAGCTCTTTCAACGATAGCTGCACCGATTGCTTCATCACCTTGTAGATCAAGTTTGATTTTAGCTTTTGCTTTGATAAGCGCTGCGCCACCACCAATTACTATACCTTCTTCAACTGCTGCTTTAGTAGCACTTAAAGCATCATCAACACGATCTTTTTTCTCTTTCATTTCAGTTTCAGTTGCTGCACCTACTTTAATAACTGCAACACCACCGCTTAATTTTGCAAGTCTTTCTTGTAGTTTTTCTCTGTCATAATCTGAAGTTGTTTCAGCAATTTGTGCTTTGATTTGATTTACTCTTGCATCGATATTTGCTTTTTCACCTGCGCCATTTACTATGGTTGTATTGTCTTTATCGATGATTACGCTAGAAGCTTGTCCAAGATCTTGTATGGTCGCACTTTCAAGAGTTCTTCCAAGTTCTTCAGAAATCACTTCTCCGCCTGTTAAAATCGCTATATCTTCAAGCATAGCTTTTCTTCTATCGCCAAAACCTGGAGCTTTTACGGCTGAAATATTAAGAACACCGCGAAGTTTATTTACAACCAAAGTTGCAAGCGCTTCACCTTCAATATCTTCAGCGATAATTAAAAGTGGCTTGCCTGTTTTTTGAATTTGTTCTAAAACCGGTAATAAATCTTTTAAATTTGCAATTTTTTTATCAAAAAGCAGGATATAAGGGCTTGAAAGCTCTACGGTCATTTTTTCTGCATTAGTGATAAAATAAGGGCTTAAATAACCTCTGTCAAATTGCATACCTTCAACTACATTTAATTCATCATTGATTGATTTTGCCTCTTCAACAGTGATAACACCATCTTTGCCCACTTTTTCCATAGCATCAGCGATTAAATTTCCGATTTTTTCATCAGAGTTGGCTGAGATTGTAGCAACTTGTGCAATTTCTTTTTTATCTTTTACTTCGCGAGAAAGTTTTTTAAGTTCCCCTACTATAGCTTCGCAAGCCTTATCCATACCGCGTTTTACTTCAATAGGATTTGCACCTGCTGTGATATTTCTTAAACCTTCTTTGAAAATTGCATGAGCTAAAACCGTTGCAGTAGTTGTTCCATCCCCTGCTTGATCAGCTGTTTTGCTTGCTACTTCTCTTACAAGTGAAGCACCCATATTTTCAAGACTGTCTTTAAGTTCTACTTCTTTAGCAACACTTACGCCATCTTTAGTAATGCTTGGAGCACCAAAGCTTTTTTGGATTAAAACATTGCGTCCTCTTGGCCCCATAGTTACTTTTACCGCGTCATTAAGTTTTTTAACGCCCTCATAAAGTTTATTTCTTGCTTCATCTGAAAAAATAATTTCTTTTGCCATTTTTTATCCTTTTTATAAATTATTTTAAAATTCCTAAGATATCATCTAAATTTAAAACTAAATATTCATTATTATCAAGTTTAATTTCTGTTCCACCGTATTTAGCAAACACGATTTTATCACCATTTGCAATGTCAGTGATTTCTTTACTTACTGCCACTACTTCACCCATTAAAGGCTTTTCTTTAGCATTATCTGGTATAATTATGCCTGAGGCTGTTGTTTTGGTTTCTTCAACGCGTTTAACTAGAACACGCTTTCCTAAAGGTTGAAAATTCATTTTTGTCCATCCTTAAAAATATTGATTTTAGCACTCTTTTATTTAGAGTGATAAAATCATACTATAAAAAATGAATTTTGTCAATACTTTAAATTAAAATATTTATAAAAGTTTAGTTTTATAGACTAAAGTTATTTTATAAAATAAACTAAAGGATAAAAATGAAAAAGATTTTTTATGGAGTTATAGCTTTTGTTGTTGTGCTTTTAATTGCTATTTATACCATACTTTTCACAAGTTTTGGTAATAATATAGTGGTAAATATAGCGCAAAAAAAGATCAAAGAAAGTGCGGGATTAGACGTAAATATCACGCATTTTAATTTGCGTTTTTCAAGTCTTGAACTGCAAGCAAATATCGCAAATATGGCAGATTTCAATCTCAAGGGAGCTTTGAGTCCTTTTAAGCTTGGATTTGATTTTGACTATCTTATTTCTTTAAATCAAAATTATGCTAAAAATTTAGGTTTAAATTTAAATCAAAACCTTTCTTTTGGCGGTAAGATTCAAGGTAAAGCAAGTGATTTTACTTTAGATGGAAAAGGTTATTTATTAGGTTCAAATGTACTTTTAAATGCAAGAATGTATAATTACAATCCTATTGCTTTAAATTTAGATGCGCAAAATCTTAAGGTAGAAGAAATACTTCATCTTTTATCTTACCCTAGTTACGCTAAAGGTTTTTTAAATGCTCAAGCAAAAATTTCAGCACAGAATTTAAAACCTGATGGAAATATTATCATAAAACTTGATACAAGTTATATAAACTATGAGGCGATAAAAAAAGATTTTTCTTTAGACTTGCCTTTAAATTCTAATCCTAAAGCAGAAATTTTGGCCAATGTTAAAGAAGATAAGATTTATGCTGTAAGTAAAATTTACAATGATTATCTTAACTTACAAACCCAAAAAACTCTTTATGATATTAGCAAGAATGCTTTAAGTACTGATTTTAATTTAAGTATTCCTTCTCTTGCAAAGCTTGAAAAACTTACAAAAACTAGACTAAATGGTAGTTTGGGTGTGATAGGTCAAACAAGTGTTGTAAATAATGCCTTATCAAGTTTAAATGCTCAAGTTATCGGACTTGGTGGAGAGGTAAAGGCAAGTTTGAAAAATAATAAAATTTTTGCAGATATTAATGAAGCAAGTTTGGAAAAATTATTAGCTCTTGCAGGATATGGAGCTTTGGTTTCTGGAAATTTAAATGCTAAACTTCTAAATGCGGATTTAGATTTTTCTAATTTCGATCTTGAAGCAAAAATAAACAATGCAAAGATTAACACCAATGAGCTTAAAAAAATAGCCAAAATAGAACTTCCAAATACAATTTTTAGTCTTGATACTAAAGCAAATGCAAAAAATAGCAATATTTCTTACAATGCTTTACTTGCTTCAAATTTGCTTAATATTAAAAAACTTCAAGGAACTTATAATTTAAAAAATAGTGAGTTAAATACAGATTTAAATGCTTTTATTGATGACTTGTCTCAGTTTAGTGCTATAGCAGGACAAAAATTACAAGGTAAGGCAGATCTTACTGCAAAAGCTCATATTATAGGCACTCAAATACAAAATTTAAATGCAAATGCAAATTTGGCAGATGGTGTAATCAAGGTTGATTCAAATGGTAAAAAACTTGATTTAAACATTGATAAACTTGATTTATCTAAACTTTTTGTTATAGCAGGTATGCCAAATTATGCCAGTGGGATTGTTAATGCAAAAGTTAATTTAGATAATATCGATTTTAACAACCTTAATGGTAAAGCAAATTTAGAAGCTAAAGGTATATTAAATGCTGCAACTTTAAGTAACATTTTAAATAAAAATTTTCCAAACAATACAAGTTATGATTTAAATACCAAAATTAATTTTAAAAACAATATCGCTCAATTTGATTCTGTTTTAAATTCATCTTTAGCTGATCTTACAAAACTACAAGGAAGTTTTGATATAAGTAAAATGCTTTTAAATTCGGATTTTAATCTAAAGATAAATGATTTTTCAAAACTAGGCTTTTTGTTGGATAGAAAACTTAAAGGTAGGGCAGAATTTAATGGAAAGGTAGGTTTTGATAAGAATTTAAATTTTGTTGTAAATAGCCCAAATTTATTTGAAGGGAAGCTTCAAAGCACACTTAAAGATAACCTTTTGCTTGCTGATTTAAATGGAGTGGATTTAAGTAGTCTAGCTCAAGGTTTGGACTTTATGGATGTTTATCAAGGCAAGGCAGATGTGAAGGCAAATTACAATCTTTTAAGCGAAGAAGGCGAGGTTAATTTGGATATGAAAGAGGGTAAATTAAAACCAAATCTTATTACCAATGCTTTAAAAATTTTAACGCTAAAAGATATTACAAATGATGTTTATCGCACTGCTAATGCTAAAGCTTTGATTAAAAAAGAAAATATCAAGTTTGATCTTAATATGCAAGCAGATCGTTCTTATATTTTAGTACAATCAGGAGCTTTAAATTCTAAAAGTGGAGCTTTAAATTTGCCTTTTGATATTAAACTCGATAGGGTCAATTTTAAAGGAAGTATTACAGGAACTACGGAAAATCCTAAAGTAAATTTAAATGCAGGAAGTGTGTTAAATTCTATTAAAAATGTAGTAGGTGGCGGTGTGAGTGATGGTGCTAAAAGTACAGGCGATAAAGTAGATAAAGCGGTGAATAAATTATTAAATAAGATTTTTTAAGGTAAAAAATGTTTAATGGACTCATAAGAGAAATTGCTAAAGTTCAATCTTATCAAAACAATACTTTAAGCTTAAAAGCAAAATATCGCCCAAATCTTGGCGATAGTATAGCCATAAATGGAGCTTGTTTGAGTGTGACAAAACTTTATGAAGGGAGTTTTGAAGTGGAACTTTCTCGTGAAAGTCGCACTCACATAGCTATAGAAAATTTAAAAGATAAAGTTCATATAGAACCTGCTTTAAGGTATGGTGATAGAATCGATGGACATCTTATGCAAGGACATATTGATTTTATCGGCACGCTTGAAAAGATTCAAAAAGATGAAAATGGAGTGGATTTTCATATATCTTTACCTAAAGAAGCTATGAAATTTATGGCAGAAAAAGGAAGTATAGCTGTTGATGGAGTAAGTCTTACTATTAATGAAATTTTAAAAAATGGTATTAGGCTTACTATTATTCCTATTACCTTTAAAGAAACGCTTTTTAAAGACTATCAAGTAGGTAGAAAAATAAATATAGAAAGCGATTTGCTTGCTCGTTATATTTATGCACAATTACAAGGTAAAAACAAAGGATTATCATGGGAAGAAGTGGAAAGAATTTCTTATCTTTATTAGAAAATGATAAAATCGGTATTTTTTGTGCTTTTGATAAGGATTATAATGTTTTTAGAGCTAGGGTTTATAATGAGAATTTATTTTCTCATTTAGGTTTTAAAGATATTGAAAAATGTGTTTTTATGGATCAAATTCACTCTCATAAAGTTATTATTTATGATGAAAATTTAAAAAATCTCAGTTGTGATGGGCTTATAAGCAAGGAAAAAAATACTGCTCTTTGTGTTTTAAGTGCGGATTGTTTGCCTTTAATTTTATATCATGAAAGTGGCATTATAGCAGCTTTACATTCAGGTAGAAAAGGAAGCTTTGAAAATATCCTAAAAGAATGCGTTGATCAAATTGCTATGCAAAATTCACATTTAGATAAAAATAAATTTCATCTTTTTATCCTGCCTGGAATTTGTGCTAAAAATTATGAAATAGATGGAGAAATTTTAGAATTTGCTAAAAAAGAATTTAAAGAATTTGTTCAAGATGATAAACTTGATTTAAAAGCTTTAGTAAAATTTCAAGCGCAAAATTTAGGCATTGAAAATATTAAAGATTGTGGAATTTGTAGCTTTGATGATGAGAGTTTTTTTTCTTATCGTCGAGATAAAACGACTAAGCGTTTTGTGAGTGTGGTTTATTTAAAGGATTAAAATGTACGAAAGAAAAGATTTAAGAGTGTTAAAAATCATTCAAAAAGCTAGAGAATTTGGCGATGGGGATTTGTTAAATGAAGCTTTGGTGAAACAATTGATTGATGCAGATTTTTGTGAAATTAATGAAAAAGAAAAAGAAGAGCTTGCAACTCTTCTAAATTCTTTAATCAATGCAAAAGATAAAGCGTTGTTGAGTAATTAAAATTCTATATAGTTTTCAAAATCTTCTTCTTTTGGAGGATTAGGTTGATTCGAGGCTAGGGCTTCTTTAACAACCTGCTCGTATCCAGCTATGATATGTTTAAAATTCTCTTTCGCTTTTCCACTAAGTTCTGATTTGGCGATTTTTACAACAGATGCAGGATTTATAGCTTTATTGTTTAAATATACTCCAAAATGCAAATGAGGACCTGTGCTCATACCTGTTGAACCAACATATGCAATTACTTGTCCTTGATTTACCTTTTGTCCGTTTTTAATTTTTGCAAAACGACTAAGATGAGCATATAAAGTCATATAACCTGAGTCATGCTTGATTTGAATTACATTTCCATAACCACCTTTTGTGCCTATAAAGGTTACTACTCCTTTGCCAGCACTTTTCACGGGGGTTCCGGTAGGTGCAGCATAGTCTATACCAAGATGGGCGCGATAGCGTTTTAATATAGGATGATATCTTGCTGTTGTAAAAGGAGAAGAAATTCTAGTGTAATTCACAGGTTTTGTAAGCAAAAAAGATTCCAATTCTTTGCCATCACGATCATAAAATATATCATTATAAGAAAAGACTTCTCTTGCGCTTTTATTGATTTCTACCATTGCCATTTTTATATTTATATCACCCCAAAGTTTACCCATGCGTCTTTTTTGTTCATAATATAGGGTTACTTCATCACCTTTTTGGATATTGCGAAAATTTATACTTCCTCGAAAAGCACGAACCATAGCACGAGCTAAAGTGCTGCTACCACTTTCTTCATAGACATCTTGATAGGCAGAGCTTTTAATGGTTAAATGTAAAATTCTATCTTCTTTTTGATAAGATACAGGAGTAAAAGCAAGAATGTATTGCCCATCTTTATTTTTATAGATATGAATTTGTAAATCATCGCTAATTGGAATTAAAACTTGTTCTATGTTGTTGTTTTCATCTTTTAAAACTTGATATTTTATTTTATAGGCTATATCAGAAGCAAGTTCTTGGTCTTCTCTATCAAGTCCATAATAAAGCGACATAGGTATGGAATTTCTTTGTAAGAATTTAAGCAAGGTATCTCCATTATCCCAAGTTAGCTCTTCAACACTTAAAGCTGCAAAACTTTGAATAACAAAAATAAATAAAAGTAATAATTTTTTCATGAGATAACCTTAATTGCTAAAAGAATTTTGAAATTTGAAAGCTATATTTTACTTTATTTTTCTTACAATTGCTTAACAAAAAAGGATTATAATTCTATAAATTTTTATTTAAGGAGTAAATTTGTTTAAAACTATAGTGTGTTTTTTAGCTTTAAACCTTAGCCTCTTTGCGGTTGGATTTGATTTAAAACCTATAAAAAGTGAACTTGTAAAAGTTGATGATATTTATGGTTATATTAAAGATAGTGATGATATAAAGCTTTATTCAAGTGGTGTGGTAATACAGCGCTTTAAAAATTCGCGAAGTATCATCGCTAGAGCAAGTGTTATAGATAAAAAAAATGGTTTGGCAAAATTAGAATTTAGTGTTTTTTCAGCTCTTAAGCAAGATGCTTTGCCTTTACCAAATGTTTTACCTAAAGTAGGTGATGAGGTTGTTTTAAATTTTCTTTATGATAGAGGATTGGTAATTGCTCCTGATGAACAAACTTATAATGAACTTGTTAGAGAATTTCCGCAGATATATTTTACCCATATTGACATTTTTGGAGCACAATTAATTAGAACGGCCACTCTTTCTCCTAAGCGTTCAGATTTTAGGCAATTTTGTGATGATAATGCGGTTGGCATTTTGGTTGTGGCTTTGGAAAACCAAGCAGAAGTTGTGGATTGTCAAGATTTTAATAAGCTTTATGAAGTGCCTATAAGCAAGCCAGCTAGCGTTCAGGTTCCTTTTTATTCTCGTATAGGTGGATATAAAAGTAATTTTTTTGATTTTAACTCTCAAGAAATAGGAAATTATTATAGGTATTATGATGCTTTGATTAATCTTCCTAAGGTGCAATAAACATGAAAAAAGAATTTGAACAATATTTTAAACGATTTTTAGGAGAAGAAAACGCTTACTTTGATGAAATTCACAAAAGAGCTTATAGCTATGATGCGACAAAAAAACATTATTTACCCGATGGGGTTCTTTTTCCAAGAAATGAAGAAGATATTGCTCAAATTTTAAAATTTTGCAATGAAAATAATATCATAGTCATACCACGAGGCTCAGGATCTGGTTTTACAGGAGGAGCTTTAGCTGTTAATGGCGGTGTGGTGCTTGCTTTTGAAAAGCATATGAATAAAATTTTGGAAATTGATCTTGAAAATTTAGTGGCTGTTGTGCAACCTGGGGTTATTAATATACATTTACAAAAAGAAGTGGCTAAATACGGACTTTTTTACCCGCCTGACCCTGCTAGCATGGAGTATTCTAGCTTAGGGGGTAATGTAAGCGAAAATGCTGGGGGAATGAGAGCTGCAAAATATGGTATTACAAAAGATTATGTGATGGCTTTAAGGGCTGTTTTGCCTAGCGGAGAAATCATTCGTGCAGGAAAACGCACTATTAAAGATGTGGCAGGTTATAATTTGGCAGGAATTTTAATCGCTAGTGAAGGTTCTTTGGCAGTTTTAAGTGAGCTTACTTTAAAATTAATACCTTTACCTAAATTCAAAAAAACTGCTTTTGCTATTTTTCCAAGTGTAAAAAGTGCTATGAATGCGGTTTACAAAAGTCTTGCTAGCGGTGTAAGTCCTGTATCTATGGAATTTTTAGACAATCTTAGCATTAGAGCGGTTGAGAGTAAATTTAATAAAGGTTTGCCTATAGAAGCTGGCGCTATTTTGATTGCTGATGTGGATGGTAATGTTAAAGAGGCTATTGATGAGGATTTAAGAAATTTAGAACATTATTTTTTAGAAGCTGGAGCTAGTGAATTTAAAATAGCAAAAGACGAACAAGAAGCCGCAGATATTTGGTTTGCTAGAAGAAATTGTTCTCAAAGCATTGCCATGTATGGAACTTTAAAACTTAATGAAGATATTACAGTTCCGCGTTCTAAACTACCTGCCTTGCTTGAAGGTATAGATGAGATTTCTAAAAGATATGATTTTAAAATTCCTTGTTTTGGGCATACAGGGGATGGAAATGTGCATACCAATGTGATGGTTCCTGATAAAAATGATCAAGAGCAAGTGAAAAAAGGCTATGAAGCTGTGGAAGAGATTTTTAAATTAACAGTGAAACTTGGAGGAACTTTAAGCGGAGAGCATGGTATCGGACTCTCTAAAGCACCTTTTATGAATTTAGCTTTTTCTGAAGCCGAAATGAATTTAATGAGAAATATTAAAAAAGCTTTTGATCCAAATAATATACTAAATCCTTTTAAAATGGGACTTTAGAAGGTGAAAAATTTTTTTACTATTTTGCTAAATTTGCGTGATAAGGAAATTTTAAATTATGCAGCAGCGCTTAGTTTTTATACTGTATTATCTTTAATACCTATTTTATTTGTATGTTTTTCTGTTTTTACGCAAATTTCTAGTTTTAAAGCTTATTATGAAAAAGCAAAGCAAGTAATTTTTGCTTTTTTAATACCAACGCAACAAGATGTTGTTGCTACTTACATCGATACTTTTTTAAAAAATAGTGTAAATTTGGGTATTGTAGGTCTTATTGCTATGGCATTTACTTCTTTAGCTTTTTTTTCAGGCTATGATTTTGTAATCAATCGTATTACTAAAAATGAACCTAAAGGACTTTGGCAAAGCATTAGTTCTTATTGGACTCTTTTAACTCTTGTTCCTTTGGGGCTTGGGCTTAGTTTTTATATTTCAGGTTTTATCCAACAAGCTTTAGATGATTATAAAATAGGGTTTAATTTTTTTGAAATTTTACCCTTTGTAATTATTTGGGGTTTATTTTTTATATCTTATTCAAGTTCTGTTCATAAGGGAACTCTTAAAAGTTTAGCTTTAGTATCTTTTGGAGCGGGTGCTATTTGGTATATAGGAAAAAATTTATTTGTATATTATGTGGTATATAATAAAACATACGCTAGTGTTTATGGATCTTTTTCTACTATTTTATTCTTTTTTATTTGGATTTATATTTCTTGGATTATTTATCTTTTTGGGCTTAAACTCTATTATTTTCTAAATCACAATCATAATGAAGGGAATAAAATTCGCAAAAATACAAAGAAAAGCTAGATATTTAAATCGCACAGAGATTAAAGAAGCAATAAGATAACTTATAAAAATCCAAAACGGGATATGGATATTAGTTCCATAAATTTTAAATTTAAAAAATTCATCCAAGATAAAATTGAGCAAATCTCCATAGTTTATAAGATGCAAAAATAATACTAAAGGATAAAATATTACAAAAATTCCACTCAAAATAATACCTAAAATTTGTTGGTAGCTTATAAGTGGAAAAAAATAAAGCACAGGTAAAACCATAGCAAAAAAAGTCCAAATATTAAGCAAAATAATATTTATAAGATTATTAAATTTATTTGCAAAATGATGCATATATAAAAAAATATAAAAAACACCTAAAATAGAAAATAAAAATCCAATGCTAAATAAAAGTCTAGGGTAAAGAGAAATGCATAATAAAATACTACAAAAAAGTGTAAAGAAATTAATAATTTTTATATTTTTACACAATAGATAAAAAACCCAAAAAGCCATAATCAAGGAGCGTACAAAAGAAGGGACAAATCCTATTAAACAAGCATAAGCTAAAAGTAGTGTAAAAATTAAAATACTTAAATCTAAACGTAAATTTCTATAAGGAAAATATCTTTTTTGGAAAAAACTATAAATTGGAGCTAAAATAAAGAAAATTAAACTAAAAAGCAAGCCTATGTGATAACCGCTAATTGCTATAAGGTGTGCTATGCCGTAGTAATTTACATCGTTTCTAAGCTCTAAAGATATGGGCAGTGCAAAAAATAAAGCACCATAAAATTCTTTAATTTTTTCATTTGTATGTTGATTTAAGAAGTAAGATATAATGGGATTGTATTCTTTTTCTTTTAATTTTTCAAAATCGTAAGAAGGTGCATAAAAACTTTTGCTCAGATAGTCTTTAAAGTTAATATTATGGGTGATAATTCTAAGGCTTAAAAGTTGATTCTTGCTTAAATTTAAATCCTTAAAACTTGTAGTATAAAAAGTGAAGTTTTCAGTTTGTAGCTTTAAAACCCAGTATTTTTTATTTTTTTTATTATATTTTGTATATTGGTGCGTTAATAGAGCGTTATTTATAAAGTAATGTTTTTGGTTTTTAAAGTTTAAAAAATTATTATATTCTAAAAGGATATTAAAAATAAAAATAATAACAACAGATAAAAATAAATAATGAAATTCTTTAAAAGAGTAAAAAAAAGAATTCCATAGAGACATTATTTTTTGGAAAATTTACTTAAATAAAGCCAAATTATTCCAGCTAAAAATAATAAAAATAAAGGAGCAGCATAAGGATATAAACTCAGTTTATCAAAAATTGCTTCAATAACATACCCAAAAGTATAAGCAGCAAAACCTAGAACAATAGCCCATGCCAAACTAGCTAGAGTATTGATAATAAAAAATTTAATAAAATTATATTTTGCCATACCTGCAGCTATGGGAATGAAAGTTTTTAAACCATAAATAAATTTTTGAGTTACAAATAAAATAATTCCGTGTTGTTTTGTTTTCATCATAGCAAGGGCTAGCTTGCGTCGGTGTTTTTTAAAATAAGGCATAATATCTTTTTTATAATATTTTCCAAGTATAAAAAGCAAAGTTGAACCTATGGTATTAGCAATAAAAGCAAGAGTAATGCAAAAACTAAGATCCATTTTTCCTTGAGAACTTAAAACTCCTGCAGCTAAAATTCCAACCATTCCACCCCCTAAAGAGTAAAAGAATAAAACAATATAACCATATTTTATTAAAGTATCAATCATATCTTGCATAATAAACCTTATTTAGCGTATTCTACAGCTCTAAGTTCACGAATAACATTGACTTTAATTTCGCCAGGATATTGCATTTTTTCTTGAATTTCAGCTGCTATTTCCTTAGCCAAAAGTACACTTTCATCATCATTAACAAGCTGAGCATTGGCTATGACGCGAATTTCTCTTCCGGCATTGATTGCATAGGCATTTTTAATCCCTTCTTTACTTTTAGCAATATCTTCTAGCTCACTGACTCTTTTTAAGAAAGCTTCTAACACTTCTCTTCTAGCTCCAGGTCGTGCAGCACTTAAAGTGTCTGCTGCACAAACAGCTGCTGATTCTATGCTTGTAGCTTCTTCGTGTCCATGGTGTGCGTAAATAGCATTGATTACTACAGGATGCTCTTTATAGCGTTTGCAAAGTTCTGCGCCTAAATCCACATGAGATCCTTCAAAATCATGGGTTAATGCTTTTCCTATATCATGTAAAATTCCCGCACGACGTGCTAAGTTTTCATCCCCACCGCACTCAGCAGCAATGATTCCTGCAAGGTGAGCTACTTCCAAAGAATGTGCTAAAGCGTTTTGTCCATAGCTTGCGCGGTATTTGAGTTTTCCTATGAGTTTTACAATTTCAGGGTGTATTTTATTTAAACCTAGATCTATAACTATGGTTTCGCCTTCTTCTAGAATAGCACTATCAAATTCTTTGCATACTTTTTCGTGAATTTCTTCTATGCGCGCGGGTTGAATTCTGCCATCTTCAACTAAAAGCTCTATAACTTTTGTAGCAATAGCACGGCGATAAAGATTAAAACAACTTACTATAATAGCACCTGGTGTATCATCGATGATAATATCAACACCTAAAACCATTTCTAAGGTTTTAACATTGCGTCCTTCTTTACCAATGATACGTCCTTTAAGTTCATCGTTTTTAATGTTAATAACATTGATAAGTCTTTCAGCTGCAAATTCACCTGCAAAACGAGAAGTAGCTTGAGCAATGATGAAATTAGCTTTTCTTTTAGCTTCATTTTTTGCTTCTTCTTCATATTTTCTTACTATATGTGCAATTTGCTCGCGAGAATTTTCTTCTACTTTTTTAAGAATGATTTCTTTGGCTTCATTTTGTGTAAGTCCTGTAGAATGTTCTAAAATTTTTAAAACATCGTCAAGTTTTTCTTGATATTTATTTTTTAATTTATCAACATCAGATTGTAAGTCTTGAATGTGTTTTTGTGACTTGCAAAGGTATTCTTTATCTTCTTTTAGTTTTTCTTCTTCTTGTTGAAGTTTTTGTTCTTTTTTAGAAAGATCATCAAATTTTTGATTAAAATCTTTTTGAATTTTGTGAGTTTTTTCTTCGTATTTTTTTTTAACTTCTAATTCTGCATTAAGAATTGAATTTTTTGCATCTTTTAAAATAAGCTCTGCTTCGTATTCTATAGCTTTAGCTTTAGCTTTAGCTTGCTCTACGAAAATTTCATATTTGGCATCATTGATTTTTTTTGCAACTAAATATCCTATACCGAGTCCGACTATAGCGGCTATAAATGCGATCAGTGATTCTATCATTTTTTCTTTCTTTCTTGTAATATTTTTTATAAGGGTTTATGTATAATTTTCCTGAAATATCATGCTTTTGTGTTAGATTATTTTGACTTAAAGCATCTATACTTTGGACAAATATTACATGAGGTTTGTAATTTAAATTTTCAAAAAATCTATCATAAAAACCTTGCCCATGTCCTATTCTTTTTAAATTTTTATCGACGCCAATTACAGGCACAATAGCTAAATCAATTTTTGCTTTAAAAAAAGAATCTATAGGCTCTAAAACCCCAAACCTTTTTTTAATAAAAGGCAATCTTAATTTTACAATTTTTAAACTTTTATCTTGCATAAATGGAACAAAAAGTTTGTAATTTTTATTAAGAATATGGCGAAATTTTATTAAGTTTGGTTCATAATGCAAAGGAATAAAAATTAAAATATTTTTAGCTTTAAATAGTTTTATTATTTTAAGACATTCTTTAAATATTTTATAATCTTGTTTGAAATTTAGTTTTGAATGTTTGAAAAGGCGTATTTTTTGCAATGCCCTGAAATCTGTTTTTTCCATTAATATGCCTTTAAAAAAATATTATCTTATGTATGTTATAATTTTAGCATTTTTATAAAGAAGAATAAAGGATTGATAAATAATGAAGATTAAAAAAATACTTTTACTAGTGGCAATATCTTGTTTGTTTGTTGCTTGTAGCAATGATAAAGAAAAGCAGCAAAATGATGTAAATTTAAGCACCGAGACAAGTATAAATCAAAGTGATGATATGAATTTTAAACTTAATTTGATTGATGGAGGATCAATTTCAGTTAAAAAAGAAAATGCCGTTTTAAATTTTAACGATGAAGATAAGGCAACTTTGTTTGTATTTTTTACCACTTGGTGTACCCCTTGCATTGCTGAAATCCCTCATCTTAATAAATTACAAGAAAAGTATAACAATGATTTTAATATAGTTGGAGTTTTATTAGAGGATAAGTCTAATGAGGAGATTCAAAAATTTATAGAACAACATAAAATATCTTATAAAGTCTCTAATGGTGAAAATAACTATCTTTTAGCTAAAGTTTTAGGTGGGGTAAATGGAATTCCTACCATGTTTCTTTACAACAAGCATTCTAAATTGATTAATCAGTATTTAGGGCTTATTCCTGAAGAAATGCTAGAAATCGATATACAAAAGGCTATACTTTAATGTTTAATTTTTTTAAAAAAGGACTTGCAAAAACTCTTGAAAATATTATTGGAGTTAAAGGAGAGAATAAAAAGATAACCAAAGATTTGCTTGAAGAAATTTTGCTTGAAGCAGATGTAAGTTATGAAATAGTTGAAGAGATAATTTATTATTTACCGCCTCAAAATGAAGTAAAAAAAGAAGATTTAAAGCGTGTTATGGGTTCTTATTTTCTTTATGAAAAAAAAGAAACCAATCAAGAAAAACCTTTTGTAGAGCTTATTTTAGGAGTAAATGGAGCGGGAAAAACAACAAGTATTGCCAAACTTGCTTATTTATATAAAAACCAAAATCAAAAAGTGATTTTAGGAGCGTGTGATACTTTTAGAGCAGGTGCGATTGAGCAATTAAAACTTTGGGCGCAAAAAGTGGATGTAGATATAGTTTTAACTGCGCAAGGGCATGATCCTTCAGCGGTTGCTTTTGATACCATTTCTAAAGCAAAAGCAAAGGATTTTGATAGGGTTATTATCGATACAGCAGGGCGTTTGCAAAATCAAAAAAATTTAGCTCATGAGCTTGAAAAAATTGTAAGAATTTCAAACAAAGCTTTAGAAGGTGCACCACATAGAAAAATTTTAGTTTTAGATGGAACACAGGGAAATGCTGGAATTTTACAAGCTAAAGCTTTTAATGAGCTTGTAAAACTTGATGGCGTGATTATCACAAAGCTTGATGGGACTGCTAAAGGGGGTGCGCTTTTTAGCATAGCAAGAGAGCTTGAACTTCCTATTTTTTACGTAGGCGTAGGTGAGCAAATGACGGATTTACAAGAATTTAATGCAAGTGCTTATTTAGATACTTTATTAGATCCTATTTTTGAATAATGGCAAAGAATAAAGCACTTTTTGAATGCCAAGCTTGTGGAAATCAACAAAGCAAATGGCTTGGAAAATGTCCTGATTGTGGAGCTTGGGATAGTTTTATAGAATTAAAAGCGGAGCAAATTAAAGTTTTAAAAGAGCTTACACAAGTTAGTATGAAAACAAGTGAAGCTGTTTGTATTGAAGATGTGGAGTTAGAACATTTTACAAGATACAGCACAGATGATAATGAGCTTGATTTGGTTTTAGGTGGAGGGCTTGTTGAAGGTTCTTTAGTGCTTATAGGTGGAAGTCCAGGCGTAGGAAAATCTACGCTTTTGTTAAAAATTGCTTCAAATTTAGCTAAACAGGGTAAAAAAGTGCTTTATGTCAGTGGCGAAGAAAGTAAAGCTCAGATTAAATTAAGAGCTGATCGTCTTGAGGCTAATACTCCAAATTTATTTTTACTTACTGAGCTTTGCCTTGAAAATATTTTAGAAGAATTGCACAAAAAAGATTATAACATTCTTATCATTGATTCTATACAAACTCTCTATTCAAATAAAATCACTTCAGCAGCAGGAAGCATCACTCAGGTGCGTGAGATTACTTTTGAACTTATGCGTGTTAGCAAGGCTTATAATATCAGTACTTTTATCATAGGGCACATTACTAAAGAAGGTGCTATAGCAGGACCTAGGGTTCTTGAACATATGGTAGATGTGGTGCTTTATTTTGAAGGAGATGCCACTAAAGAAATTAGACTTTTAAGAGGCTTTAAAAATCGTTTTGGTGGAACGAATGAAGTAGGTATTTTTGAGATGACTGCTAAAGGTTTGATCAGCGCAAAAGATTTGGCAAATCGTTTTTTTACTCGTGGGAAGGCTATTTCAGGAAGCGCTTTAGGGGTTGTGATGGAAGGATCTCGTGCTTTGGTTTTAGAAGTTCAAGCTTTAGTGTGTGAAAGTTCTTATCCAAAGCGTAGCGCTACGGGATATGAAAAAAATCGCTTAGATATGCTTTTGGCTTTGCTTGAAAGAAAGCTTGAAATTCCTTTAGGACATTATGATGTATTTGTAAATATTAGCGGCGGAGTAAAAGTAAGTGAAACTGCTGCGGATTTGGCCGTGGTTGCAGCTATTATTTCAAGTTTTAAAAATCGCCCTTTGAGCAAAGATAGTATTTTTATAGGGGAGCTTAGTTTAAATGGAGAAATTAGAGAGGTTTTTAGCCTTGATACGCGTTTAAAAGAAGCTAAAATGCAAAAATTTAAAAATGCCATTGTTCCTTCTAAGCCTTTGGAAGATATAGGGCTTAAGTGTTTTGTTGCTAAAGAACTTTCGCAAGTTTTAGAATGGATGTAAATTTTCATTAAAATATAAGTAAGATTTTGCTAGAATTTCGAGTTTAGAATAAAATTTTTGAGGAAACCATGAAAGATTTATTTTTATTTAGCTCTTTGCTTGATGCAAGTCATACTTTTTCTTATTTTTTTCACATAGGTTTGGTAGCTTTAATTGCTGTTATAGTGGCTATGATGGCTACTCGTTCTATGCAACTTGTTCCACGCGGTATGCAAAATTTAGGTGAGGCTTTTTTAGAGGGAGTTTTATCTATGGGTAGAGATACCATGGGAAGTGAAAAAAGTGCAAGAAAATATCTTCCTTTGGTTGCAACTTTGGGGATTATAGTGTTTTTTAGTAATATTATAGGCATAATACCTGGTTTTCACTCTCCAACTGCAAGTTTAAATTTGACTTTATCCTTGGCTATTATAGTTTTTGTATATTATCATTTTGAGGGTATTAGGGCACAAGGTTTTGTAAAGTATTTTGCTCATTTCATGGGACCTATTAAACTTTTAGCTCCTTTGATGTTTCCTATAGAGGTAGTCTCTCATCTTTCTCGTGTGGTTTCTTTATCCTTCCGTTTGTTTGGAAATATTAAAGGTGACGATTTATTTTTGATGGTAATTTTAGCTTTAGTTCCTTATATAGCTCCACTTCCTGCTTATGTGCTTTTAACTTTTATGGCATTTTTACAAGCTTTTATTTTTATGATTTTAACTTATGTATATTTAGCGGGTGCAACTGTTGTTGAGGAAGGTCATTGATCTATATTTTAGAATTTTTTAAAGGTGCATCTTTAGCTTTAATGCTTTTGTGCACCTTTTTTCTCCTTTTTAAATTTATATCTTATTTTTATCTTGTTTTGGGGTTTATTTTTAGCCTGCTTTTATTTTTGGTTTTTATGTTGTTTATAGAAAACTATGAACTTAAAAATCAGAAAAAATAGTTGTTTTATAATTTCATAATTTTAAAATTAAACAAATACAAATCAAAGTCTAATATTTAAAGCCATTTCTAAAAGAAAAAAAGATAAAATAAAGCATTTAAAAATTCAAGGAAATTTTATGTTTGAAGTAGTTATAGGTCTTGAAGTTCATACTCAATTAAATACTAAAACAAAAATCTTTTGTTCATGTGCAACTTCTTTTGGAGAGGCTCCAAATACTAATGTTTGCCCCACTTGTTTGGCCTTGCCAGGAGCTTTGCCTGTTTTAAATGAAGAAGCTGTAAAAAAAGCTATAGCTTTTGGAAAAGCTGTCAATGCAATAATTAATAAAAAAAGTGTTTTTAATCGTAAGAATTATTTTTATCCAGATTTACCTAAGGCTTATCAAATTTCACAATTTGATATCCCTATAGTAGAAAAGGGTGAGCTTTTCATCAATGTAAATGGTGAAAATAAACGCATAGGTATTACAAGAGCACACTTGGAAGAAGATGCAGGTAAAAATATCCATGAAAGTAATTTTTCTAAAGTGGATTTAAATCGCGCAGGAACTCCTTTGCTTGAGATTGTTAGTGAGCCTGAGCTTAGAAGTAGTGATGAGGCAGTAGCTTATCTTAAAAAACTTCATTCTATTATACGATTTTTAGACATTTCAGATGCAAATATGCAAGAAGGAAGCTTTAGATGTGATGCAAATGTTAGTATAAGGCCTAAGGGTGATACAAAACTTTATACTAGAGTAGAGATTAAAAATCTTAATTCTTTTCGTTTTATCCAAAAAGCTATAGAATATGAGGTAAAAAGACAAAGCGAGGCTTGGGAAGATGGAACTTACGAACAAGAAGTAGTTCAAGAAACCAGACTTTTTGATACGACAAATTTAGTTACGAGAAGTATGCGTGGCAAAGAAGAAGCGGCAGAATATCGCTATTTTCCTGATCCTGATTTATTGCCTGTTTTATTAAAAGATGAGTTTTTGGATATTAAAATCCCTGAACTTCCTGATGAGAAGAAAGCACGCTTTATAGACGAGCTTGGTATAAAAGAAAGTGATGCTGAGGTTTTAATCAGTTCTTTAGAAATGAGTCGTTTTTTTGAAAGTCTTATTTCTCAAAATTTAAATCCTAAACTTTGTGTAAATTGGTTAAATACTGAACTCATGGGACTTTTAAAAGGAGAATTGACTATAGAAAATTCTCCTGTAGATGCTCAAAAGCTTGGAGTTTTAATTAAACGCATAGAAGATGGCACTATCAGTGCAAAGGCGGCTAAAGATGTTTTGGCTTTTGTATTTGAAAATACTAGTGTGGAAATTGATGAAGCTATAGAAAAGCTAGGACTTAAGCAAGTAAGTGATGACTCAGCCATAGAAGCGGTGATTGAACAAATTTTAAATGCAAATGCTGATAAGGTTGCAGAGTATAAAAGTGGTAAAGAGAAGCTTTTTGGATTTTTTGTGGGGCAAGCAATGAAAGAAGGTAAAGGAGCTTTTAATCCTGCAAAAGTAAATGAAATTTTAAAAGCAAAGCTTGGTTGATGCGTATAGCGGTTATTGGTGCGGGAAAATGGGGCAGTGCTTTACATCTAGCCTTAAAAGAAAATCACAATTGCTTTATCAGTTCTTTGCATCAGCGTGATTTAGAAGATTTTGTTAGTATAAAAGAAGCTTTAGAATGTGAATATCTTATTTTTGCTTTAAGTTCTCAAGGGATGCGTGCTTGGCTTAAAGAAAATTTCATCAACAAAGGACAAAAAATTTTAATTGCTTCAAAAGGCATAGAAGATCAAAGTTGTCAATTTTTAGATGAAATTTTTTTAGATTTTGTGCCAAAAGAAAATTTTTGTGTTTTAAGCGGTCCTTCTTTTGCTGCTGAAGTAATGCAAAAACTTCCTACTGCTTTGATGATTAGTGGGATAAATCAAGAGCTTTGTAAAAAATTTGCGAGTTTTTTCCCTGATTTTATTAAAACTTATATTGATAATGATGTGCGTGGTGCTGAAATTTGTGGTGCTTATAAGAATGTTTTAGCGATTGCAAGTGGGATTAGTGATGGGTTAAAACTTGGCAATAATGCAAGAGCAGCATTGATTTCAAGAGGACTTATAGAAATGCACCGTTTTGGTAAATTTTTTGGTGCTAAAGAAGAAACTTTTTTAGGGTTAAGTGGAGCAGGGGATTTGTTTTTAACTGCAACCAGTGTTTTATCAAGAAATTATAGAGTGGGTTTAAAACTGGCGCAAAATCAAAAGTTAGATAGTATTTTAGCCGAGCTTAATGAAGTAGCAGAAGGTGTAAAAACTGCTTATGCTATAGAAAAATTAGCAAAAATGAAAGGAATTTATACACCTATTGTAAATGAAGTAGTGGCAATTTTTAAGGGTAAAAGTGTGCAAGAAGCAACGCAGAATTTATTAAAGCAAAATGATTAAGGAAAAATCATGATAATTAAAAATGCAAAAATTTATGGAGATTCTTTACAAGATATAGAGATTAAAGAAGGAAAAATTACCAATATTGGTTCTAATTTACAAGGTGAAGAAATTTTAGATGCTAAAGGTATGACTTTACTTCCATCTTTTGTGGATTTGTGTGTAAGTTTGAAAAATGATAAATTTTCTTTAGCTAATTTAGAGCTTTTAGAAAATGAGTGTCTAAAAGGAGGAATTTCTAGTATAGTTTTGCGTGATTGCATGGATTTTGATGAAGAAAGTTTTGCTTTATTTTTACAAAATTTAGCTCAAAGAAAGATGCAAATTTTTTCAAGTGTGCGGGTTAAGGATGCAAATGGCAAGCTTAAAAATTTAGCCACTCTTTTAAACAAGGGGGCTTGTGCTTTAGAGCTTGATAGCTCTTTGGATGCAAATACTTTAAAAGTAAGTTCACAATATGCTTTTATGAAAGACTCTCCAATTTTTGTGCGTTGTTATGATAAGGATTTTGATGATAATGGAGTGATGAATGATTGTGAAATGAGTTTTGAGTTAGGGCTTATAGGCATGAGTAAAATCGCTGAAACTAGCCAGATAGCTAAAATGAAAGAATTGGCTAAATTTTATAAAAATAAAGTTATTTTTGATCTTTTAAGTTTGAAAGATTCTTTATTATTATTAGATGAAAAGGATTTAAAACTTGTAAGCATTCATCATCTTATCAAAGATGATAGTGCTTGTGAAGATTTTAATACTGCTGCGAAACTTATGCCACCTTTAAGAAGCAAAGAAGATGTTTTGGCTTTAAGAGAGGCTTTAAAAGAAGGAAAAATCAGCTTTTTAACTTCCTTACATAGTGCAAAATCAATTTCTTTAAAAGATTTAGCTTTTGATGAAGCGGCCTTTGGAATCCATAGCGTATGCGAATTTATAAGTCTTTGCTATACTTTTTTAATCAAAGAAGGATTTTTAAATTGGCAAGAGCTTTGTCAATTTACAAGTAAAAATCCTAGTGAATTTTTAGGTTTAAATAGCGGAGTTATAGAAGTCGGAAAAGAAGCTAATCTAGTTCTTTTTGATGAGAATGAAGAAATTTTTGCTCCAAAAAGTTCTCTTTATTCTGAGGATAAACTTTTTGGAAAAATTAAAATGCATATAATTAAAGGAAAAAATATTTTAGAAAAATAAGCTTTACTTAAATTCCTAAAGATAGTTTAAATCCTAAAAATACAAGTGCTGCCATAATACCAGCGACTGGTAAAGTGATAATCCAAGCCAATCCTATAGGCTTCATCATAATCCAATTTGCGTTTTTATTATACACTCCTATACCCAAGATAGCACCTATGAGTATATGGGTGGAGCTAACAGGAATTCCAAATTGTGTAGCTAAGAGTATAACTATGCTTGCACCAAGTTCTGCAGAAAATCCAGTAGTAGGGCGTATGGTTGCAAGTTTTGAACCCACTGTAGTAATCACTTCTTTACCTAAAAACCAAAGCCCTACAACTAGAGCAACTCCAAACATAGCTAAGGCAGCAAAAGGTACAGGAGAAGTCGCGTTAATTGTGCCGTTTTTTAAGACATCTAAAATCGCTGCAAAAGGACCTATAGCATTGGCTATATCATTGGCTCCGTGTGAAAATGCAAAACTAGAGGCTGTAAATATTTGAAACCATGAGAAAATTCTATCAGTAGTTTTATTAAGTTCTGTTTTTTTAACGATTTTGACTATAGCAAATGTTACAACATAACTTATAGTTCCTATAATTCCGATAATCCAAAAGTTTTGTAAAATATCTAAAGTGCTAACATTATTTAAACCTTTAAATAAAAACATTGCCGAAATGATAGCAGCAGCAATACAAGCAATGATTGGCATATGAGTTTTTAAAATAGAGTAAATATCTATATCTTTTTCTTGATCCTTAAATTCCTTCATTTTATTTCTATAGAAATTATTTTCTTGTTCTTCCTCATCTAAAGCAATAGCGGAAAGTTCTTTAATTTGTTCTTCTTGGGATTTTGTTTTTAAATTTAAAAAATATTCTTCTTTGAATTTTTTTCTTTCTTTTTTGATATTTTTCAAATCATCATTTAGTTTTTCTGATGGTTTTAAAATTTTCTTATCAATATATGAATAAATAATATAAGCTACAATACCCCCTAAAAGAGGCGAAGCTACCCAAGAAATAGCTATTCTTAAAATTTCACTCCATTTAACCATGGAGAGTGTTTGAATCCCATCAAATTTTAAAAGCCCCATCATAATACTAGCACCTACAATCCCACCGACTATACTGTGTGTGGTTGATACAGGTAAGCCTTTCTTGGTTGCAATAAAAATCCAAACCCCAGAGCTTAAAAGTGCGGCAAGCATAATGATAACAAAAAGCATAGGATCTAAAGAATTTGGAAAAACAACAATACCGCTACGTATGGTCTTAGTAACTTCTGCGCCTGCGAAGATTGCCCCGCTTAGCTCAAAAACAGCTGCTATAATTAAAGCTTGTTTAATGGTTACTGTTTTTGCACCAACGCTTGTTCCAAAAGAATTGGCTACATCATTTCCACCTATATTAAATGCCATAAAAATGCCAAATATAGAAGCAAGAATAAAAAGAATGAGTTGATGTTGCGAAATATAACCAAATCCCCAAATAACAAATGCGATAGTGCTGATAATAAAAATAACAAAAGCTATGAGGTTGTCTTTTTGCATTAATAACCCTTTTTTATTTTAATTATACACTTATTTACTTTAAATTTGCTAATTTTAGTTTTTAGTCTTTGTGGAATTTTTATTTATATTATTTTTTTATAATAAATACTCAAACAAGAAATAATAAGGAATATAAGAATAATGAGGGGTATTTTTTATATAATAGCATTGTTTTCTTTACTCCATGCCGATGAACTTGCAGAGGCTTTAGTAAAAAATAATAATCAAAATTCTTGGGAGCACTTTGATTATAAAAACACCAAAGAAGCTCCAAAAATTCAAGAAGAGAATGTGGATTTTAAAAGTACTTTTGATAGCTTGCTTTCAAAAACTTTAGAAAATAATAATGGTATAGATAAAACAGATGGGAATTTAGATTTTCAAAACGAAAACGCGCAGGTTAAAAATTTAAGTTCTCTTTATGAGGGAGAGAATAATTCTTTGCTTTTTCAAAAAGAACTTTTTGTGGCTCAAGATAATTATAATTACTCAGGGGGCTTAATCAATCGTTATGAAAAAGATGAATTTTTATTTGGAGTTAATGGTTTTATTGACAAACAAAAGGAACAAAAAGATACTAAAAGCTTTGGTACAGAGTTTGGTTATAGTAAATTTATAAAGGCTTATAGTAATTATTACATACCCAATGAAGCAGAAAAAAATTTACAGCTTGGAATGAGTTTTGTAATTCCAACTTACACCGCTTTTGCTTTTGATATAAGCAAGGATAATGATAAAACTAATTATCAAGTATCTTACTCTCCTTATAGTGTATTTAGTTTAAATTTATTGCGTCGTGATTATAGCGCAAGAGAGACTGTTGATGATACCGTTGTTCAAGTTGGATTTAGTTTTAATTTCAATGAAAGTTTTTTAAAACAATTTAGGAAAAAAGATAATACTTTAGAGGAGGTTAATCGATATGATTTCCTCCAAAGAACCCATTAGTTCATTCCAGCATTATGGAATTTTTCTGGATTATCCATAGCATAGTTGAATTTTTCCCGATCAATTTGTTTATCCCAGATCGCAACGATTAAGGCTGCTACTGAATTTCCACAAAGATTTCCAACAGCCCTCATTTCAGACATAAATTTATCAACACCTAAAAGAACGCCTATAGCAGCTACTGGTAGAACTTGCGCTAAGGTTGCATTTGCTTCTGAAATTTCCATATTTCCTAGAGCTGCAAGCGTACTTCCAAGCACTATAAAACCTGATCCAGTTACACCCACTGCACCTTTTGAAGCTATCATTAATACTATTAAAATACTGATTTCGTGTGTTAAACTTAAATTTACATTAAAAGCTTGTGCTAGAAAGATTAAGCTCATAGCTAGATAAATATTTGTACAATCAAGATTAAAACTATATCCCGTTGGTAAAACAAGTCCGACTGTTGCTTTAGAAAGTCCCGCTTTTTCTAGTTTTCTCATTAAAGGAGCAAGTGCAGACTCGCTTGAACTGGTTGCAAAAACGATCAATACTTCTCTTGAGATAAATCTCATAAATTTGAAGATATTTACTTTTGCAAAATAACAAATCAGACCTAAGATTCCAAATATAAAAACAAGACATGAAATCAGCATCACTAAAAGTAAATATGCTAAGTTGATCAAAGAGCCAATTCCGTATTGAGCTATGAGTACAGCCATTGCTGAAAAGGCGGCAATAGGACTAAAATACATAATGATTTGTAGAATTTTAAAAACAAAATTTTGCACCACTTCAAAAACTCTTTGAATTGCCTGTTTATCTTCTATTCTCATTAAAGAAATAATCAAAGCAGTAACTATAGCAATAACTAAAACTTGTATGGTTTTTCCTTCTGTAAAAGGCGTGATAATATCAGTAGGCATAGCATCTTTTAAAATATGCATGATCTCAGAGCTTGCGCTTACTTCTGTGGTTTGAGAAATGTATTTTTGAACGCTTTTTGTATCAAGTTGACTTGGATCAAGATTCATTCCATGACCTGGTTGCATAACATTTGCCATAAAAATACCTATAGCAAGTGCTAAAGTACTTACAACTTCAAAGTAAATAACCGCTTTAGCACCAATACTACCTACTTTTTTTAAACTTTCAAGACTAATGATACCCAAAACCAAAGTAACAAAAATAATAGGACCTATAAGAACCTTTAAAGCACCTATAAAATAATCAACTCCTGGTTTGCTAGCAATGGCTAATTCTTTATCTGTATAGCCAAGTATAATACCTGTAATAATGCCTATAATCACCCAAAATCCAAGACTTTTTATAATACGTTTATATAAAGGCGGTTTTCTTTCAGCTAAAGTTTGACTTAAAGTTTCCAAGTTTATTCACTCCTTTTGATCTTTTGTGAAATATAATTTTAACAATGCGTATTGTAAATTTTAACAAAAAAACAAATCTAGAAATACTTTCTTTTATATGATATGACAATTTTTTATATAAATGTTACAAAATTTCTCATTATTTACATTATAAAATTTAAAATATTTTTTGAAAATTTTATAATTTAGTATACTTTTTATTGTTTATTATTAGTAATAATTCTATTTTTGATTTATTTGTTTTATTGGGATGTTTTAATTATGAAAGAAATAGTTTTGTCTGAAAATGCTTTAATTACTTCTAAAACAGATCTTAAGGGGAATATCATTTATGCCAATAATGACTTTTTACAATACGCAGGTTATAAAGTCGATGAGCTTTTGTATAAATCTCATAATATAGTAAGACATGAAGATATGCCACGTACTGTATTTAAATGTCTTTGGGATTATATTCAAAAAGGAGAAGAAATTTTTGCATTTGTAAAAAATAAAGCCAAGGATGGTAGTTTTTACTGGGTGTTTGCAAATGTAAGTGCTTCATTTGATGCCAATGGAGATATCATCAACTACTATTCTGTTCGTCGTGCACCCAATAGAAAATCTCTTCCTATAATTGAAGAAGTTTATAAAATTTTACTTGAAAAAGAGCAAAAATCAGGCATTAATGCTGGAGTTTCGGCTTTAATGGATATTGTAAGTTCTTATAAAATGACTTATAATGAACTTGTTTTTAACTTGCAAGAAGATAACTAAATAAGATATATTTAATCTTTTTTATTGTACAATCTTCGCCTAAAAATTAAAGTAATATATATTATTAAAGTGTTACTTTAATTTATGACTTCAAAAATTTTTAATAAAGGGGTAAATTTATGGTGAAAAATGGATTATTATTAACTATTTTTCTAAGTATTATCGGTGTTTTAGGTGCCATTTTTATTCATATTTATGTTGGAGTGATAATTTTTATTTTAATCGCTGTTTTAATGATTTATTTGCTTAGACAACACAAAGATGAGCAAATAATGATAGATAAACTTTTGGTTCTTTGTAGAGAGTTAAAAGAAGGAAATTTTGACAATAGAATGATCTATGTAAAAACAAAAAGCAAAAAATTAGCCGAAATAGCAGATAATCTTAACAATACTATTGATGGACTAGAAGCTTATTTAAGGGAAATTAATACTTCTATTTCTTGTTCCCAAAAAGGCGAATTTTATCGTAAGGCTTTGCCTGAAGGTTTAAAAGGAATTTTTGCTCATAATATCGAATTTATAAATAAAGCTTTAGCAAACATAGAAGTGACAGCAAGATCCACTTTTAAAAATGCTTTATCAAGAACTTTAATGGATTTAAGCCTTGGAAATCAAAATAAAGATATGTCTCAAATTTCTAGCTCATTAAATCAAGATATTAGCATGATGAAAAATGTATATGATACAGTTGATGCCATTACTCATACAGCTACAGAAAATGGCTCAGAGGTGGATTCTTTGCAAAGTGCCATGGGTTCTTTAATGGATGTTGTAAATTCGAGCAAGGAAACAGTACAAACTTTTGTGGCTAATTCCCAAAATATTACTTCAGTGGTTGAAGTAATACGCGATATAGCTGATCAAACCAATCTTCTAGCTTTAAATGCTGCTATTGAAGCTGCACGTGCAGGAGAACATGGTAGGGGCTTTGCGGTTGTGGCTGATGAAGTTAGAAAGTTAGCAGAAAGAACTCAAAGATCTACAAGCGAAATTTCCATTGCAATTCAGACTATGCAACAGGATTTTGTAAATATCCAAAGTGGCAGCGATCAAGTTTTTAACATTGTTAGTGAATCTGAAGAAAGAATTAATAAATTTTCTCAAGCTTTTAAACGTCTAGAAGAAAATAGTAGTGCTCTTGGTGTTAATTTTGGATCCTTTGCAAAGAGATTGATTTTATCTGTAGTTAAAATCGATCATATTCTTTATAAATCAAATATATATTTAAATTTAAATGGGGCTCAAAATTTCAATCTTGAAAGTGTAGATCCAATTTCTAATCTTTGCCAAGATGAGAGAGCTCAAGGTGTTATTAATGAACTTAGTTCTGAAACTGAGTTAAATTTAGCTAAAGAATTTATAAAAGATAACGCTAAAAAAGCAATAGAAGAATCAAGTCAAGATTATATCGATCAAAAAGCTTATGATGCGATTGTAAATGATATTAAATCACTAGAGCAAAGAAGTGCTGAAATCTTAGCAAAATTAAAAATATAAATTAAGAGGGTGGGGAAATGTCAAGAGAAATTTTTTTACAAGAAGATAGTTTAATTACTTCTAAAACAGATTTAAAAGGTAAAATAGTTTATGCAAATGATGATTTTTTAAAGTATGCAGGTTATACCATGGGTGAAGTTTTAAATAAACCTCATAACATAGTAAGACATGAAGAGATGCCAAAAACTGTTTTTAAATATTTATGGGATTATATGAGAGAGGGTAAGGAAATTTTTGCTTACGTAAAAAACAAAACTAAAGATAACAATTACTACTGGGTTTTTGCAAATGTAACTCCATCAATAGATATTAATAATAATATCATAGGCTATTATTCCGTTCGTCGTATGCCAAATAAAAGCGCTATTTCTACAATAGAAAGCCTTTATAGCGATCTTTTAAGAGTAGAACAGCAACAAGGTTTAAATAAGGGTGTTGAGATGCTTAAAAATTTCTGCAAAGATGCAGATAAAACTTATAATGAGTTAATTTTCTCTCTCCAAGAAGCTAAATAAATTTTTGTTAGGCTTAAAACGAGTTTGTTTTAAGTCTAAATATTATATAATCTTTCTTTTAAAAATTCACATTTTTCAAGGCAAAATATGTTTGATGTCATTGTTATAGGTGGTGGACATGCGGGTGTTGAAGCAAGTGCTGCTGCTGCTAGAATGGGTAAAAAAACCTTACTTTTAACTACATTGATTGAGCAAATAGGAGCAGCAAGTTGTAATCCAGCTATAGGTGGACTTGCAAAAGGGCATTTGGTAAAAGAACTTGATGCCATGGGTGGTCTTATGGGTGAAATCACCGATGAAGCGGGAATACAATTTCGCATTTTAAATGAAAGTAAGGGTGTAGCCGTTCAAGGAAGTAGGGCGCAAATTGATATGGATAAATACCGTATCATTGCACGTAATAAACTTTTAAAACTTCCAAATTTAGAAATTTCTCAAGAACAAGCGAATGCTTTAATCGTAGAAAATGATGAGGTTAAAGGCGTAAAAACAAATTTAGAAAATACATATTTTGCCAAAAAAGTGATACTTACAACAGGGACTTTTTTAAATGGACTCATTCATATAGGCGAAAATAAACTTCAAGCAGGAAGGGTAGGGGAGCTTGCTTCGGTAAATTTAGGCAATTATCTACAAACTTTGGGTTTAAAAATGGGGCGTTTAAAAACAGGAACTTGCCCAAGAGTGGATGCAAAAAGTATTGATTTTAGCGCACTTGAAATCCAAGATGGCGATGTAAATCCTAAAGCTTTTAGTTTTCGTTCAAGAAATTTTAATCCTACTCAACTTCCTTGTTATATCGCACGCACTAATACAACTACACATGAGATTATTAAGAATAATTTTTATCGTGCCCCACTTTTTACAGGACAGATTGAAGGCGTGGGGCCAAGGTATTGTCCTTCTATAGAAGATAAGATCAATCGTTTTAGCGACAAAGAAAGTCATCATCTTTTTATAGAGCCTCAAACTATCGATGCAACGGAGTATTATATCAATGGTTTTTCTACTTCTTTGCCCTATGAAGTGCAAACTCAAATGCTGCGTTCTGTAAAGGGTTTTGAAAATGCTAAAATAACCCGTTTTGGTTATGCTATAGAATATGACTATATAGAGCCAACTGAACTTAAGCATACTTTAGAACTTAAAAAGATTAAAAATCTTTATTGTGCAGGACAGATTAATGGAACTACAGGTTATGAAGAGGCTGCAGCACAAGGCTTTATGGCAGGAATCAATGCAAGTTTAAGCATAGATATGAAAGAGCCTTTGATTTTAAGGCGTGATGAAGCTTATATAGGAGTTTTAATCGATGATTTGGTGATAAAAGGTACAAAAGAACCTTATAGAATGTTTACTTCAAGAGCGGAATTTAGACTGCTTTTAAGGGAAGAAAATGCTATACTTAGACTTGGAAAATATGGCTATGATTTAGGACTTTTAAGCGAGCAAGATTTTACTTATATACAAAATATCGCAAACAATCTTCAAAAAGGACTTGAATTTTTACTTTCTAAAGAATTTACGCCTAATAACCAAAATAATGCTTTTTTAGAGAGTTTGGAAGAGGATAAAATTTCTTCTATAGTCAATCTTCAAAAAATTGTTGCAAGAGCAAGTTTTGATATAGAAAAATTAAAAAAACTTGACCCTATATTTAAAACCATGGATCATTACTCCTTAAGAGAGATTTTAAATGAGGCAAAGTATTATCATTACATTAGTATGCAAAAAGCTCAAGTAGAAAAAATGAAAAATCTTAGCGAGCTTAAAATTCCTGAAAATTTTGATTTTAAAAGTGTAAGCGGTTTGAGTAATGAAGTTGTAGAGAAGCTTAATCATCATAAACCTCCAACCATTTTTGCTGCAAGTCAAATCAGTGGAATCACTCCTGCGGCGTTGGATATTTTGCAAATTTATATCAAAATGCAAAAGAAAAAAGCTTAAATGCTTGCTTTTTTTATTTTTTTATCTACTTTAATTTTACTTTTTTGGCGTCCATGGAACTTACCTATTTGGGTATTTTCTAGTTTGGGGGCTTTTTTTGTTTTTATTTTTCAATTGGTAGATTTTAAAGACGCTTTTTTTGTTTTTTCTTTAGTTTGGGATAGTTCTTTAACTTTGGTTGGATTGATTATTCTTTCTTTTAGCTTGGAAGCTTTGGGATTTTTTGATTTTATTGCGAGTAAAATTTTGCATTTTTCTAGAGAGAAAAATCAAGACAAAATTTATATCAGCACAAAAAAATTGATGTTATTTTTGTTGATTTTTGTATTTTTTCTTTCTGCATTTTTTGCTAACGATGGAGCGATTTTAATCATTACACCTATTATTATAGCTTTATTTTCAACTCTTAAAGATTGCAAAAATCATGCTTTTATTTTAAGTTCTTTTTTACTTAGTCTTTCTTTTTTATGTGATGCAAGTTCAAATGCTTTGGTTATTTCAAATTTAACCAATATCATTACAGCAAATTATTTTAAGATAGAATTTTTAGAATTTGCTAAAAATATGTTTTTGCCAAATTTTTTTGTTTTGCTTTCTGCTATAGTTATGGTTTTTGTGCTTTATGTGAGAGTTTTACCTAAAAGGCTTGAATTTAAATTAGTCAAAAAAGAGCAAATTTCATCGAAGTTGTTTTTTCTTTGCATAGTATTTTTACTTCTTTTTGTGATCAGTTTTTTTATAGGTGAAATTTTTGATATTAAAATAAGTTTTTTTGCTTTGCTTTGGGCGGGAATTTTTTGGCTTATTGTTTTAAAAATTCAAGGTAAAAAAAGTATTAAAATTCTTTTTGAAGCACCTTATGGAGTTTTGCTTTTTAGTTTTGGGCTTTATATGGTAGTTTTTGCTTTACATAAAATAGGTGTGAGTGAAATTTTGGTTAAAAGTTATGCTTTTTTGATGCAAGGTAAGAGTGGAATTTTTGGCGTGGCTTTGATTTCAGCTTTTGGATCTTCTGTGTTTAATAATTTGCCTATGGTTTTAATCGGAGATTTGGCATTAAAAGAATATTTTGAGAATTTTTCTTTTGATACTTTGATGATTTATGCACATCTTTTAGGTGTAAATATAGGCCCAAAACTTACGCCAATAGGTTCTTTGGCAACTTTGCTTTGGCTTGGAGTTTTAGCTAGAAAAGGCATTAATATTTCTTTTTGGCAATATTGTAAATTTGGCTTTTTGATAACTTTACCTGTGCTTGTTTTTTCTCTTTTTGCTCTTATTGTCTAAATATCAAAACTTGTTAAACAAAGAAAAAATTTATTTTAATTTCGATAAACTTTTAACTTGGTTAAAAAATAAAATCGAAAGGACAAGTTATGGCTACATCTGAGAGTAGACGAAGCTTTATGGGTTTTGCATTTGGAAGCGTAGCTGCTGTAGGTGGTGTTTTCTCGCTTGTTGCGATGAAAAAAACTTGGGATCCGCTTCCAAGTGTTAAAGCTGCAGGTTTTACTACAGTGGATTTATCGGGAATGCAAGATGGAGAGCTTAGAACTATAGAATGGCGTAAAAAGCCTATTTTTATATTAAAAAAAGATGCGAGTATGCCAAAAGATGCAAAACGCGATGTTGTGGTAGATAACGCAGCTTATACTGTGGTTATAGGACTTTGTACGCATTTAGGTTGTATACCTGCTTACCAACCAAGTGAGCAATTGTTTAAATGTGCCTGTCATGGTGGAGAATTTGATACAAGTGGAAAAAATGTTTTTGGACCTCCTCCAAAGCCTCTTGAAATTCCTCCTTTTAAAATTGATGGAACCAAACTTGTTTTAGGCGAAGAGGGTCCTGAATATAAAAAAATGATAGCGGAGGCTTAAGATGGCGCAGATTAGAAAAGCTAATGGCCTTTTAGATTGGCTTGATCAAAGACTTGCAGTACATAAACTACTTGATGTTTTAATGGTAAAGTATTGGATACCAAAGCAAATTAACTTTCTTTGGGCAATGGGGGTTATTTTAACCACTCTTTTTGCAGTGCTTTTTGTTACAGGACTTTTACTTGTAATGTATTATAAACCAGATACTGCACTTGCTTTTGATAGTGTGAATAAGACTATTATGCAAGAGGTGGATTATGGATGGCTTTGGCGTCACATGCATGGTGTTGCCGCTTCTGTTGTATTTTTGATTATATACATACATATGTTAACAGGAATTTATTACGGTTCTTATAAGAAAGGTCGTGAGATGATTTGGGTTAGCGGTATGCTTTTGTTTGTTGTATTTTCTGCTGAAGCTTTTAGTGGGTATATGCTTCCTTGGGGACAAATGAGTTATTGGGCAGCTCAAGTAATCACTAATCTTTTTGGAGGGATACCATTTATTGGCCCTGAACTTGTGATTTGGATTCGTGGAGATTATGCGGTTTCTGATCCAACTTTAACAAGATTTTTTATGCTTCATGTGTGCTTGCTTCCTATAGTTATCATTGCTATTATAGCATTTCACTTCTATTCTTTAAGAATTCCTCATGTTAATAATGAAATTTCTGAAGAACTTGACTTTGACTTAGAGGCTGAAAAGTACATGGTAGGTGACACAAAGGGTTCTAAAGTGATTCCTTTTTGGCCAGGATTTTTATCAAAAGATTTTATGTATATAAGCTTTTTTATGATTTTCTTCTTTTATTTAGTCTGTTTTAAATTTGAATTTGCAATGGATCCAATTAATTTTGATCCGGCTAATGCGCTTAAAACACCAGCTCATATTTATCCTGAGTGGTATTTCTTATGGAGTTATGAAGTTTTAAGAGGATTTTTCTTTGATATTGCAGGTATTAAAGCTTTTGATATAGGTTTGGCTGCATTTGGTATTGCTCAAGTGATTTTCTTCTTGCTTCCTTGGCTTGATAGAAGTGATGTTGTAAAACCAGCCCATGAAAGACCTTTATTTTTCATTTGGTTTTGGATATTGCTTATTGATTTAATTGTTTTAACAGTTTATGGAAAATTACCTCCAACAGGTGTAAATGCTTGGGTAGGATTTTATGCTTCTATAGTATTTTTACTTTTACTTATTGTAGTTTTACCGGTTATTACTATTATGGAGAGAAAAGGAGCTAAACAATGAGAGAAATAAAAATATTTTTAGTTGTAGTAGTTTTTACTGCACTTGTATATTGGGGGGTAGAGCCTTATGCTCATTCAGTGATGAAACCTCATGTTGCTCCTGCAAATTTTGATTTTGCTGTAGAAGATACTACTTTTGCAAAAGGTATAGTTGAAGCTAAAGAATTAGCTCTAAAAGATGCACAAGCTTCAGGAGATGCTAAAAGAATAGAGAGTGCAAACAAAGAACTTGAAAAAGCAAAAGAAGAATTAAGCAAGGTTGAAACACTTTGGGCAGATGTTGCAAAGATCGATTTTGCAAAGGGTGATGCGAAAAAAGGTAAAGAATTTTTTGAAAATAACTGTTTTGCATGTCATGGTGTAAAAGAAGATGGAATAGCAGCTAATATCACCGATTCTTCTATGGGAGTAATACCACCTGATCTTAGTGCAGCTGGTGCTATTTTTGATGAAAAATTTTTAGCAGCTTTGATTATGCATCCTGCGCTTGCTTTAAAAGTAGATCATAAATTTGGTGATGCTTTTATTATGACAGCTTACAATAAAGATACTTCAGGAGAAAGTGAAGAAGCTACAAATGCAAATATAGCCAATGTAATTGCTTATCTTAAAGATGTGAGTGTTAAATTTGAAGCCAATGAAGATGCTACTATTAAGAAAGATGTTGAGGCAAAATATGCTAAAATGGAAAATAGTGCTCAAAAAGCGGCTTTAATGGAAAAAGATATAAAATTTGCTAAAGATAAAGCAACTTTTATTGAGGCTTGCGGACGTTGTCATGATATGAAATACGATAGCTTTTTTACTCCATCAAATCAAAATGATTTAAAAACTTATTTAGGTTCTGTTCCGCCTGATCTTTCTATGATGATAAGATCTCGTGGTGAGCAATATTTACATGATTTTATTAATAACACTCAAAAACTTCTTCCAGGAACCGCTATGCCAAGAGTAGGTTTAACAGAAGCTGCACAGGCTAAGGTTGTATCTTATATTGATCAAGTGGGTGATAGCAAAAAAGAAGAAAGAAAAACTACAGGAATTTATGTAATGATATTCTTTGTAATTTTAAGTATTTTTGCTATAGGTTGGAAGCGTTCTGTTTGGTCTAAATTACATTAATATTACATTTTTTGCCATTATTTAATGATAATGGCAAAAATCTTATTTTTTCTTCATTTTTATTAATTTTTAATATTTAAAGAGAGATACTTCAAAATATAATTATTTTAGAATTTAGGAGTATTTTATGTTAGAAAAAACTTTAATCAAATCTATTTTAAAAAAATGGGATTATGGGGATTTTAGAGTTGTTTTTTGGGATAAAGAAGAATTTTTTATCGGAAACAAACCTGCTAAATTTTCTTTAATTTTTAAAGAAAAAATTCCTTTTTTGGAGTTATTTGGTGATACAAGTTTAGTTTTTGCAAGACATTATATGCAGGCAAAACTTGACATAGAGGGCGATTATGATGAAATGGCTAGGGTATTATATTATTTTTCTAATCAGCAATTTTTTAAAACCAAAAAAGATGTATTGAGTAAAATAACTCAAAAGCAAGAAAGTAAAAATATCAAAAGTCATTATGATATAGGTAATGATTTTTATAAGCTTTGGCTTGATGATACTATGAGCTATTCTTGCGCTTATTTTAAAGAGCCTAATAATACTCTTTATGAAGCTCAAATTAACAAAATAGAACATACCCTTAAAAAACTTGATTTAAAAGAAGGAGAAAAGCTTTTAGATATAGGTTGTGGCTGGGGTTGGCTTTCTATTATGGCGGCTCAAAAGTATGGAGTTAAGGTTGTTGGAATTACTATTTCAGAGGAGCAGTGTAAAAAAGCTAAGGAAAGAGTAAAAGAACTTGGTCTTGAAGATAAAATAGAAATAAGACTTCAAAATTATCAAGATTTAGAATTTGAAAATTATTTTGATAAAGTTGTTTCTGTGGGTATGTTTGAACATGTAGGTAAAGAGAATTTAGGACTTTATTTCATGAAAGTAAAACAAGTGTTAAAACCTGGAGGTTCTATGCTTTTACATTCTATTTTAGCCATGTTTGAAGGAAAAACAAATGCTTGGATAGATAAATATATTTTTCCAGGAGGATATTTACCTTCTTTAAGAGAGGTTGTAAGTGCTATGAGCGAGTGGGATTTTCATCTTCTTTTAGCAGAAAGTTTAAGAATGCACTATGCAAAAACTTTAGATTTATGGGATGAAAATTTTAACAAAGTATTAGACAAGGTAAGGGAAAAATATGATGAAGAATTTATAAGAATGTGGGATTTGTACCTTCGTTCTTGTGCCTCTGCTTTTCGTGTTGGAAGCGTGGATTTGTTTCAATTTTTAATCACAAAAGAAATCAATAATAATCTAAGTCTTACCAAGGACTACATATATAAGTAAAAACTAAACTTAAATTTGATAAAATCTTAGCTTCATTTCACACACATCAATCCTTTTTAGCTTGTGTAAATTAAGGGATGTGGAGGAATAAAGCTAAATTTATAAGGAGAAACTCATGGTTAGTATGAGAGATTTATTAGAATGCGGTGTGCATTTTGGACACCAAACAAGACGCTGGAATCCAAAGATGAAAAAATTCATTTTTGGCGAGAGAAAAGGTATTTATGTAATTGATTTACAAAAAACTTTAAGATATTTTAGATATACCTATAATATCGTTCGTGACGCTGCTGCTGAAGGAAAAACTATACTTTTTGTTGGGACAAAAAAACAAGCAGGTGGAGCGATTAAAGAATACGCTGAAAAATGCGGTATGCCTTATGTAAATCATAGATGGCTTGGCGGTATGATGACAAATTTTGGTACCATTCGCCAATCAATTAGAAAATTAGAAGTAATTGAAAAAATGGAAGAAGATGGAAGTATTAAACTTTTAACTAAAAAAGAAGCTTTAATGCTTACAAGAAAAAAAGAAAAATTATTAGCTTATTTAGGTGGAATTCGTTATATGAAAACTCAACCTGATATGATTTTTGTTATTGACACAGTAAAAGAAAAAATTGCTGTTCAAGAAGCAAATAGATTAAGAATTCCTGTTGTAGCTCCACTAGATACAAACTGCGATCCTGACTTGGTAACTTATCCTATTCCAGGAAATGATGATGCAATCCGTTCAGTGCAACTTTTCTGCCAAGAAATGGCTGAAGCGATTAATGAAGGAAAAGCTTTAAGAGAACAAGATGGCGAAGCTTTAGCAAATGAAGAAAAAGAAATCACCGATGAAGAGAAAAAAGAAGTTTTAGATGAAGCGATGAGCGAAGAAGACTTCGGTGAGGAGCAAGAATAATGGCTGAAATTACTGCTGCAATGGTAAAAGAACTCCGCGAAAGTACAGGCGCGGGGATGATGGATTGTAAAAATGCTTTGAGTGAAACTAATGGAGATTTTGATAAAGCAGTACAACTTTTAAGAGAAAAAGGTTTAGGTAAGGCTGCTAAAAAAGCAGATAGACTTGCTGCAGAAGGTTTAGTAAGTGTAAAAGTAAGTGATGATTTTACAAGTGCAACTGTAAGTGAGATTAATTCCGAAACAGATTTTGTGGCAAAAAATGATCAGTTTATCGCTTTAACAAAAGATACCACAGCCCATATTCAAAGTAATAGCTTACAAAGTGTGGAAGAACTTCATTCAAGCATAATCAATGGCGTAAAATTTGAAGAATATTTAAAAAGTCAAATTGCAACTATAGGAGAAAACTTAGTTGTAAGAAGATTTGCAACTTTAAAAGCAGGTGCTAACGGTGTTGTAAATGGTTATATCCATACAAATGGCCGTGTTGGTGTTGTGATCGCTGCAGCTTGTGATAGCGCTGAAGTGGCTTCAAAATCAAGAGATTTGTTAAGACAAATTTGTATGCATATTGCAGCAATGAGACCAAGTTATTTAAGTTATGAAGATTTGGATATGACTTTTGTTGAAAATGAATACAAAGCTTTGGTTGCTGAACTTGAAAAAGAAAATGAAGAAAGACGCAGACTTAAAGATCCAAATAAACCTGAACATAAAATTCCTCAATTTGCAAGTCGCAAACAATTAAGCGATGCAATTTTAAAAGAAGCTGAAGAAAAAATCAAAGAAGAGCTTAAAGCTCAAGGTAAACCTGAAAAAATTTGGGATAATATTATCCCAGGTAAAATGAATAGCTTTATAGCAGATAATTCTCAACTTGATAGCAAACTTACTTTAATGGGTCAGTTTTATGTAATGGATGATAAAAAAACCGTAGAACAAGTGATCGCTGAAAAAGAAAAAGAATTTGGCGGAAAAATTAAAATTGTCGAGTTTATTTGCTTTGAAGTTGGCGAAGGTTTAGAAAAGAAAACTGAAGATTTTGCGGCTGAAGTTGCTGCACAACTTTAAAAACGGTTAAAAATGGAACTCTTAAGAGCGGAAAATTTAAGCCATAGTTTTGATTATCCGCTTTTTGAGGGTTTAAATCTTGCTTTAAATACTAAAGATTGCATTGCTATTCAAGGGAGTAGCGGTTGTGGCAAATCTACTCTTTTGCATATACTTTCTTCTTTATTGATTCCAAAAAAAGGTGAAGTTTTTTTTAAAGGTTCTAGTCTTTATCAGATAGATGAAAACGAAAGATTAAAAATTCGCCGTTATGATTTTGGTATTATTTTTCAGACACATTATCTTTTTAAAGGTTTTTCAGCTTTAGAAAATATCGAACTTGCTAGTGTTTTATCGGGTCAAAATTTAGATGAGAAAATTTTAAAAAGATTAGGTATTGATACGCTTTTACATCAAAAAATAGGAAAGCTTAGCGGCGGACAACAACAGCGTGTGAGTATCGCGCGCGTGCTTTGTAAAAAACCAAAGATTATTTTTGCTGATGAAGCAACTGGAAATTTGGATTTTGATAATGCTAAAAATGTTATCGAGCTTTTAATATCCTATGTTAAAGAAAATGATGCAGCTTTATTTTTTGTAACTCACGATAGCAAGCTTGCAAGTTTTTGTGATAAAACTTATACTATAAACGCCAATGGAATTTGTTAATTATTTAGGTGATAAAAATGTTGTAACTTTTATGTTGCTTCTTGCTAGAATGAGTGGTCTTATAGTTTTTTTTCCTTTTTTTTCACATAATTCTATTCCTATGGTGATAAAAAGTACTATAGTTTTATTTTTGACTATGTATTTATATCCTTTGGCTAGATTAGAATCTTTGCATTTAGATAGTTTTTTTGTTTTACAGCTTATTAGTGAAGTGATTTTTGGAATGATAGCAGGATTAATGCTTCAAATTATTTTTGCTATTATTATGATGGCAGGTGAGCAGATTGCTTTTACTATGGGATTTACTATGGCAAGTATATTAGATCCAAGTTCTGGAACGAGTATGCCTATTACGGCACAAATTTTAAATTTGCTTGCTTTGATGTTTTTTCTTGCTTTTGATGGTCATCATTTAATGCTTTTGTTTTTAAGTCATTCTTTGGGTTATATTAGTTTAGGTGGATTTTATCCGCATGAGAATTTAATGCATTATCTAAATATGGGTATGTTTAATATTTTCATCATAGGTTTTACTATGAGCTTTCCCATACTTGGAATTTCACTTTTAGCCGATGTTATTTTTGGACTTTTGATGAAAACAATGCCACAATTTAATCTTTTAGTTATTGGATATCCTATAAAGATAGCTTTAGGCTTTGTAGTTTTGATTGCTATTTTACTAGTTATGATGCAATATTTTAAAAATTTAATTTTAGAACTTTTTACTCATATGCAAACTCTTTTTTTCTCCTAAGGAAAGGATAAATGAAATTATCGTAAAATAGTGATTATTTTTCAAGGATTAAAGTGATGAAAATTTTACTTTTAAATGAAAACCCTGTAGTTTCAAGACTTGTAAGCCTTAGTGCTAAAAAAATGTCTTATGATTTTGAAGAACTTAATGCTTATAGTGAAAATTTGGGTAATTATGATGTGATTGTCGTAGATAGTGATACTCCAGCACCTTTAAAAATTCTTAAAGAAAAATGCGATAGATTGATTTTTTTAGTCCCGCGAAATCAAAATGTAGATATAGATGCACAAATTTTACAAAAACCTTTTTTACCTACAGATTTTTTAAATTTACTTAATAATAAAGATACAAACAAACATACATCTATTGATTTGCCAATATTAAGTAATGATGAAAATCCTTATGCTGATATAAGCTTGGATTTAGATAATTTAAATTTAGATGATTTGCCTGATGAAAATTCTTTAGATATAAATTCAGAGGGAATGGAAGATTTGAGTTTTGATGATGATGCTCAAGATGATAATGCAAACAAAGCTTTAGAAACTCAAAATTTAGAAGATGAAAATTTAGAACAAGAAACAACTAAAGAACAGACTCAAGAAGACATTCAAACTGATTTAGATTTAACTTTGGAAGATGGCGGAAGCCAAAAAGAAGACTTAAGCCAAGAACATACAGCTTTGGATACTGAGCCTAGTTTAGACGAACTAGATGATAAAAATGATGAAGATTTAGAA
>NZ_MJYC01000088.1:0-1382 GCF_001763115.1 Campylobacter sp. BCW_4323
ACTTTGCCAATCTTTAAATTCAAGTAAAGTAGATTTCTCCCCTGTGTGAAATTCAGGATCTAGATACCTAGGTTGATAATTAATATAAGGAGAAGTTCTTAATATACGATCAGCTTCAAACAAAGCTTTGGAATATTCTTGGGTGTATTTACCTACTTCACGCCCATCTTTTCTTTTATCAAATATAATTTGATTCGTATTTTTATCAACTTCTAATATAAGTCCATTAGAAGTATAAATCTCGTAAATATCTTTATTACCACTCATTTTTATCCTTTCTTAATTTAACCCATGTATAAACCATCTTCCATGATTATGGTAGTGGCTAGTCTGCCTATGCAATTACTTTAATCTTTAATGCCATTTTCTTCGCCAAATTTTAGTATTTTAGCTCGAAGTTCTTGCGGAAAATTATATCTATAAATAGCAGGAATTCTTGGATCAAGAAGTCTATCAAGCTTATGTCTTTTATAATACCATTCTAGATTTTCAGGGGTAAAATAATAAGGGGCATTAGGATAGCCTTGAGGAGGAGTTAGGGCTGCTAGTTTGGCATGTAGTATTAAAGTATCATTAAAAAGTTGAGCTCTTTCTTCACTCCAATCATTAGGTGTATCGGTTCCATAACCTTGCAGCATACCATTTTTATACCCTCCCCTATAACGATCAAATTCCCTTCTGCTTTCATAAGTAGAATCTATATCCCTTGGATCTTTTATTTTGCCCTCAACTATATCACTTCTTAAGGCTTTATACATACTTCCAAATTCATCGCGAGAAATTTGATATTTATTATAATCAATCACCCAATCTACTCCCATAATCTCATCTATAAAAGGAAGCATACCAAATTCATCAGGTTTTAAAGTCTTAGCTAAGGTTTTAATCTCTTGTTCTCTTAAAGGATTTTTATGCACTCCTACTAAACCACTTCCTACAGCAATATCTGCATAACCATAAATAGCACCTAATAAATTAGGTTTATCTAATATACTACTTCCTCCACTTAATTGTATATAAAGTATAGTAGCTTGGATAAATCTTGCATTAAAACCATTTTGAGACATATCATTAGCTAGGTATTTATAATCACCTAATATTCCTGCTGCCATACCCCATTCATTATGAAATAAACTTGATCTTAGATTATGTTTATTATCATCTACTATTCTATATAATTTTTCATATTTAGGATCTACATTTCCTTTTTCATCTACAGCTCCTATAGCTTCATAAGGTATATCTATAACAACACTTCTTATACCACTTCTTATAACTAAATATTTATATCTTTCTTTTTTAGTTTTTAAAGATTTATAATAAGCTTTTTCTGCTTTAGTCCAAGGAGCTATGCTTCCTTTGATAGGATCTTTTAAATATAT
>NZ_MJYC01000088.1:1432-2369 GCF_001763115.1 Campylobacter sp. BCW_4323
ACTTTGCCAATCTTTAAATTCAAGTAAAGTAGATTTCTCCCCTGTGTGAAATTCAGGATCTAGGTATTGGGGTTGATAGTCTTTGTAGGGGGAGTTTTGTTTGATATTGTGTGCTTCAAAAAGGGCTTTGGAATATTCTTGGGTGTATTTGCCTACCTTAGCTCCCCCATCATAGAGTAAAATTTTATTCGTTTCTTTTTCCACATCTAATATACCACCATTAGAAGTATAAATCTCGTAAGTTTCACTCATTTTTATCCTTTCATCCTATATATAAACCATCTTCCATGATTATAGTAGTGGCTAGTCTAGTTATGAAATTCATTATTTTCACTCTTTTATATTATGCTCTTTAGCATAAGCTCTTATCTTAGCTCGAAGTTCTTGCGGAAAATTATATCTATAAATAGCAGGAATTCTTGGATCAAGGAGTTTGTCTAAATATCCTCTTTTATAAATCCATTCTAATCTTTCAGGGGTAAAATAATAAGGGGCATTAGGATAGCCTTGAGGAGGAGTGAGGGCTGCTAGTTTGGCGCTTAATACTAGGGTATCTTTGAATAAAGTGGCTTGTTGTTCACTCCAATCATTTGGAGTATCTACATCAAAGTTAGTTTTCATCCCATTTCTATATCCATCCATAGCATCATCAAATTTATTTCTACTTTTTGGAGTAGAATCTATATCTCTTGGATCTTTTAATTTACCTTTTTCAATATCATCATATAAAGCCCAAATGATTCTACCTTCTTCATCATAGGCAAAATCATATTTATTTAAATCAATCGTCCAATCTGCTCCTATAATCTCATCTAAAAAAGGAAGCATACCAAATTCATCTAATAAACTCTCATAATGATAATCGTGTAAATCGTAAATCATTTTTGCTCTAAGCTTATTCCAATGTTGCCCTGTAAGAAAAGAATTAGAACACAAT